>JBEVKA010000241.1:0-9711 GCA_040509855.1 Steroidobacter sp. | reverse complement strand
TGCTGTTCGTGCACGGCGGGCCGGCTTCGCCGCTGACGCCGACGTTATGGCAGTTCCAGCGGCCGCTGGAGGAGTACTTCACGATGGTGACGTACGATCAGCGGGCCGCGGGCAAGACGTTCCTGGAGACCGATCCAGCGACCATCGCCGATACCATCCACATTGCCCGCTATGTCGATGACGCCATCGAAGTCGCCGAGCATCTGCGGCGGCGGCATCACAAGGACAAATTGATTTTGATGGGTCACAGCTGGGGCAGCATCGTCGCCATGAGCGCGGCGTTGAAGCGTCCCGATCTGTTCTATGCATATGTCGGTTTGGGCCAGGCAATCAACATCCGCGACAACGAGCGGCTCAGCTTCGAGTTCGGGCTGGAACAGGCGAAGCGTGCCAACAACAGCGAGGCGGTGAAGGAGCTGGAAGCGATCGCGCCGTATCCCGGCGACCAGCCCATCACACGGGATCGCATCATTGCCGCTCGCAAGTGGGCGCAGTACTACGGCGGGTTGAGCGCGTATCGAGATACGTCACGCTATTTCTTTCGTGCGCCGTTGCTGTCTCCGGAGTACACGGCCGCCGATGTATGCGCCATCGACAAAGGCAATCTGTTCACGCTGGAGCGGATCATGCCCGAGTTCCTGGCAGTGGACTTCAAACCCGTGCGCTCGTTTCCCATTCCAGTCGTGATGCTGATGGGGCGGCATGACTACACGACTCCGCAAGAGCCTGTTGCCGCATGGTTGGCGAAAGTGTCCGCGCCCTACAAGCAAGGCGTTTGGTTCGAACGGTCTTCGCACATGGTGCCGTGGGAGGAACCGGGCAAGTTGCTCGTCAGCATGTTGGAGTATGTGCGGCCGCTGGCGAACAAGTGACCTTACTTCGCCTGATGCTGCATCCAAGAGCGATGATACGATCCGCTCATCATGGAGTGCGGGGGATTCTCGTGAGAGCATTGAGCGCAGTCGTCATCACTGCGAGTCTGGCTATGGGAATGGCGGCGGCCGAGGCGGGTCCGCGTTGGACGATCGTCGTGCACGGTGGGGCCGGCGTCATCGAGCGCAAACAGCTCAGCGCCGAGCAGGAGCAGGCGTATCGAGAGGCGATGCGCAAGGTCACCGAGAGCGGGGCGAAGTTGCTGGCGTCGGGCAAGCCGGCGCTCGATGTGATCGAAGCGACCATCGGCCTGATGGAGGACGATCCACTCTTCAACGCAGGTCGTGGTGCCGTGTTCACCGCGCAAGGTCGCAACGAACTGGATGCGGCCATCATGGACGGCAAGACATTGAAGGCGGGCGCCGTCGCGGGCGTCACACGCACGCGTCATCCCATTTCACTGGCGCGTCGGGTGATGGACAACTCGCCGCATGTGATGTTGGTGGGCGCTGGCGCCGATGCATTCTCGGCGGCACACGGATTGGAACAGGTGGAGCCGGGCTGGTTCTACACGCAGCGTCGCTGGGATGCGCTGATGAAATTCCTCGAAGCTAACAAGTTGCCAGTGCCGGGCAAGCCGTCGGGCATTCCCGCCGAGGATCCGGCGAAGAATCTGACGCACGACGAAGGCAAGAAAGGCACGGTTGGCGTGGTCGTGCTCGACATGTCGGGCAACGTTGCTGCCGGCACATCCACGGGCGGCACCACCGGCAAACGGTGGGGCCGCGTGGGCGATAGTCCCATCATCGGCGCCGGCACGTATGCATCCAATCAATCGTGCGCCGTGTCGGCGACCGGCACCGGTGAATATTTCATTCGCCTGAGCGTCGCGCACGAAATTTGTTCGCTGGTCAAATATCAACGCTTGAGCCTGCAGGCAGCCGCGGATCAAGTGATACAAAAGCAGCTGACCGAACTGCAGGGTGATGGCGGCATCATCGCCGTGGCGCCCGATGGTCAGATGGCGTGGAGCTTCAACACATCAGGCATGTATCGCGCGCGAGTGGCGGAAGGTCAGCCGCTCACCATCAGCATTTACAAGGACGAGAGTTGACGCGCGTCAACCCAGACGTCGCTCGCCCGCCAGGCGGGCCGTTTTTTCTTCCAGCTGCTTGAGCACGGTGGCCAACAGGTGTGTCACCGAGTGACGCGACTTGACCAGCGCAGCATCGACGCGCGTGCGTAAGGCGCGTGAAGGTTCGTCAGCGGTGTAGGAAACAACCACCGGCCCCGCCTCGTCCGCGCGCCGTTCGTCCGGTAGCAGGTCGATGCCGGAACCATCCGGCATGCCGACGTCCAGAATGATCGCGTCGAAGTGCTGAGTCTCCAGCAGATGACGGGCGGTCGCGATCGATCTCGCCGGCGTCACCACGGCGTTGCGTGACATCGTGTCCCGCACGATCGCGGTCAGCGAAGGATCATCCTCGATGTGCAGGATCCGCGGCAGCAATTCGGCGCGCTCGATGTCCGCTTCTTCCAGCCGGGCCGGCAATTCGGCGGCGGCACTTCGAGTGTCCAGCGTGCGGCCGTGCATGGGCAGGATGATATAGAAGCTCGTGCCCTTGCCGGGCGCGGTGTGGAACCCGATACGCCCGGCGTGTTTTTCGGTGATGGTCTTGGCGATCGACAAGCCCAGGCCGGTGCCGCCCTTGGCGCGGCTATCAGACGCGTCCGCCTGCGCAAATTTCTGGAAGATGCGTGAGCAGAACTCCGCGGGAATGCCCGGTCCGTTGTCGCTCACCGTCACGCGCACGCCGGGATCTTCTCTCTCGACGCGAACGCGCACCGTGCCTCCGGGTGGCGAGAACTTCGCTGCATTGGAAATCAGATTGGTCAGCACCTGCGTGAGTCGATCGCTGTCGATGAACACTTCGGCGTCGTCGCCGTTCTCCAGCTCGATGGCCACGTCGAGGTTCTGCGCGAAACCCCGGTTGAACTCCGCGACCGAAGCGACCTCAGCCCGCAACGAGCGCACGCTGAACTGGAATTCGAGCTTGCCGGCTTCGGCTTTTTCCAAGTCCAGAATGTCGTTGATGAGTCGGATCAAGCGCTCGCTGTTCTGGCGCGCGATGCCCACCAGCCGCGCGATCTTGGGCGGCACTTCGCCGGCAGCGCCGCCTGAGATCAGCGTCAGCGAGCCGGCGATGGAGGTGAGCGGCGTGCGCAATTCGTGACTGATGGTCGACACGAACTCCGACTTCATGCGTTCCACTTCGCGACGCACCGAGATGTCGCGCATCACGGCGCTGTACAGGCGCTTGCCTTCGATGACCATTTCGCGCAGCGACAGCTCGACCGGAACGATGCGACCGCTGCCGTGGCGTGCGTCCACTTCAACGCGCCGGCCCAGGTGCGAACGCTCGCCGCTCTGAACATACAACAGGAACTGTTCGATCGGCATCGAAGCCGTGGGCTCCGGCGTCAGCAGGCGCACATCCTTGCCGACGATGTCTTCGGCGATGTAGCCGAACAGATGCTGAGCGCCGCGATTCCAGTCTTTGATGGTGCCGGCGGTGTCGATGATGACGATGGCGTCCTCGACGGTGTCGAACAAGGTCCCGAAGCGGGTGGCCTGGTCGCGATGCAATTGTTCGCTGTCCTGCAGCCGTTCGTGAGTTTCTCGCAACTCGCGCTCGCCTTGCTTGAGTAGCGTCAGGTCGCGCACGGTTGCGACCAGCATGCTGCGCGTCGACTCGTCGAGCCACGCGAATTCGACTTGCAGGTGCAATGCCTGGCCATCTTCGCGTTTGCGCGTGAACTCCAGGGCGGGTCGGTTCGCCCAGCAGGCCAGCGATTTTTCGCCGTGCTCGTCCGGGCACAATTCCAATCCTGGCAGCAGCGCGGTGAGATTCTTGCCGACCGGATCGCGCGAATCGCCGTCGAGCAGGCGATGGAACGCGGGATTCGCGGACAACACCGTGCCGATTCGATTCACGGTGATGAGGCCGTCGCCCGCCGTATCCATGATCGCCGACAGATGCATGGCGCTGTCGCTGGCTCGCGAGCGTGCGGCTACCACCTTCGCGATCAACGGCACGATCTGCCACCGCAAGATCCAAGCGCCGATCGCCACCAGGCCCATCATCAGCAATAGCAATACGTTCAGCTGGCTGCGCAGTTCGGCGTAGAGCGTCTCGAGCGGGCGAGCAAACGTCATCGCCAGCGGTGTGCCGTCGATCGGTCCGTACGCTGCGAAGAAGCCAGCGCCGTTCGGCTCGGTGCCGAGCGTCACGCCGAATTGGCCGCTGACGGCGAGCTGGAACGCACTGGTCGCATCGTTCTCGCCCCGCGCCGCGGGCAGATCTGCGATTGGCGTGCCCGCGAGGTGCAAACATCTAGCCGAGCGTCGCGTCGATTCGAAACAAATGGCGCGTTCGACATCGCTGCCCTCCGGCTCGGGCTGCAGCGCCGCGGTCAGGCGGGGGAGCGAGAATTGAATCCTCACAGCGAGTGGCCGGCTGTTCGCGGACGCTTGCAACGATCGCTCGAGGGTCACGCGAGCGTCTTTCGCGATGTCGATTCGCGCGTCGGTGTCCAGCGGTACCGTGATCGACGGTTGCGTGATTGGCGTTCCCCAGCGCAGCAGCGATTGCCCGGAGGCGTCGATCAATTCGAACGCAGCCAGGCCGCGGCTGAGTGGCAGGCGCCGGTCGGCCCAATGTTCCAGGGACTCAAGAATCGTAGCGCGCGGACCGGAGCGAGATTCCGCGATCAGGATGTCGCCGAGCGACTGACTGGCCATGATCCGATTCGCCTCGAAACGTTGCGAGGCGATTTCGGCCGCGATCAGCTCCGCTTGATTGTGCAGCTCGCGGCCGAGCGCTGCGCGCTGCACGTCGTGACTGTGACGGACCACGACGCTGAAACACATCGCGGCGCAAGTGATGGTGATGGCGAGAATGGCCGCCGTGCTGATGGTGAGGATGCGGCGCGCGTCGTTGGAAACATCGTTGGCGCTCTCGAACGAGCGTCGATAGACGATCTGCGTGAGCCCGATCGCCAGCAGCAACAAGCCGGCCGCCGTGTGTGGAGCAATGCGTGTCGCGTGCCGCCAGTCATAGACGATATCCAACCTCAGCAACGGGCCCAGCAGGGAAATGCTCGCGGCGAGAAACACCAGCACCGTCGCGAGCGGCGGCAGCCAGTTCAGCCGGTTCGATCGCGGCAAGGTCAGTTGAATGAATGTCAGCGCGGTCAATGCGAACGACGTCGCGACTTGCGGCGCCATGCGCCCGGCGTGTGGCGCGAATTGCACGGCCCACGATGTGCCGAACAGATGATCGATGAACAAGTTCACGCCGAAGCTGTGCTCGATCAGCGTCAGCGTGCTGGGAATCAGCAGCAGCACCGCCAGCGCGAAACGCACCGGGCGCATGCCGAAGCTCAACGCCAGGCCGGCGAGAATGAAACTGACCGCCGAATTGAGCGTCATGCCGACGCGCTCGGAGCCCACGCTCATCGTCATCGGCGCATCGAGCATCCAGCCGCCGAACACCACGGCGCCGAGCGCGACCAGCACCATCGCCACGACATCGGTGGCGCGAAAAGAAACATGGTGCGGGCCGGGCGCGTTCATGAAACCTTCGACTCACTCAGAGCGAGCGTGGCGCCGGCGGTGCTGTTGGCTTCGGGCAGATCGAAATAGAACGTGGTGCCACCGGGGCCGGTCTCGAAGCCGATGTTGCCTCCCAGCCGTTCGACGATGGCGCGGCTGATGGCGAGGCCCAGGCCAGTGCCGGCGAGCTGGCGCGAGTCGGAGGAGTCGGCTTGCGAGAATTTCTGGAACAGGCGTGGCTGGAATTCCGGCGGAATGCCTTTGCCGAAGTCACGCACGCAGACTCGCACGCGACCTTGCGATTCTCGCGCGCTCACTTCGATCGCCGCGCCGGGCGGCGAGAACTTGCTCGCGTTCGACAGCAGATTCGCCATCACTTGCAGGAAGCGTCCCGGATCGACCAGCACCTCGACGCTGTGCAGCGGCTCGGGCGTCGTGAAGTGCACGCCAAGCGATTGTGCGAAGCCGGCGTTGTCCTCCAGCGAGCGTGCGACCAGCTCCGCGACGTTCATGCGCCTGACCTCGAAGCGCTGCCGGTCGGATTCGAGCTTCTCCATGTCCAGGATGTCGTTAATCAACTGCGTCAGGCGTTCGCAATTGTTCAGCGCCATGGTCACCAGCGTGTGCGCGCGTTCCGGAAGTTTGCCGGCGGCGCCTGCCGAGACCAGCCCGAGCGAGCCGCGAATCGACGTCAGCGGTGTGCGCAACTCGTGCGACACGGTTGCAACGAACTCGTTCTTCATGCGCTCGACGCGCTGAGTCTCGGTGATGTCCCAGATCAACCCGGTCATGCGCACCGCGCGGCCCGCGGCATTGCGCAGAGTGAGTCCAGACGAACGTATGACTCGCTCTTCGCCGCTCGGACGGACGATGCGGAACGTCGAGTGCAGCTGTTTCTCCTTGCCGGTCAGCGCAGCGACGAGTTCGCCCCGCGCGCGCTCCACGTCGTCGGGATGCAGGACGCGCACCATGAATTCCATGTTGGGCACCAGGTCCCGAGGCGCGCCGTAGATCTCATAAGTGCGTTCGTCCCAAACCAGTGTGTCGGCGGCCACGTCCCAGTCCCAGATGCCCATGCCGCCGGAATTCGCTGCCAGCTTGAAACGTTCATTCATTCGCGACAGCGCTTCGGAAGTGCGCAGGCGCTCGCCGACGTCGATGGCGGTGGCGAGGAAGCCGCTCACGTTGTTGTCCTCGCCACGAGTCGCAGTCAGCACCAGATCCACGTGCAGCCGGTGATCGTGTTTGCCCACCATCGGAAACTGACGTTGCAACGATCCACGCTCGCGTGCGTGTTCGAGCAGCGCGGGCAGGCCGAATAGCTTGCGTCCTGGAGCGCGCAGCGAATCCATCCACAGCTGCAGCTCATCACTATCCAGCAACAGTTCCAGCGTCAGTTTGCCGGCCAGCTCGCTCTCGGCGTAGCCGAGCATTTTCTCGGCGCCGCGATTGAGCATGGTGATGATGCCGTTACCGTCGAGCGCGATGATGGCGACGTGGTCGGCCGCATTGATGAAATCGCGCAGTCTGCGGTTGGCGAATTCCAAGGCGCGTTCCGAACGTTGCTGAGCGCGTTGGCGCTCGCTCCCATCCAGCCGCAGCACGATGTTGTCGTGAATCTGTTTGTGAAGGCGCATCCCCGAGGCGGTGATGACGATGGTGTAGACAACCACCATCGCGGCCATGCTCGCGCCGTAGCTGCTGGCTCCCTGATACAGGAGGAAAGCCAGTGGTCCTGTACAGGGCAGGACGAAGCCAAATACATTGCGGCGTTCAGCAGCCAGCGTGACTACCGCGCCGGCCGAAACGCCGGCGAGCAGGAAGGCAAGGAAGGCCTGGCCAGCTACATCGCCGAGGGGAAACAGAATGCTGGTCGTAACACCCCACGCGGCGCCGGCGGCCACGCAGCCGATGAAGAACAAGTCCGACCATGCAATGTTTTCATGTTGGGAATAGCGCTGGTAGGCGCACCACAAAGCCAGCCTCAGCAGCGATACGATCACGATGCCGGCGCAGGCAATGAAGATGTCGCCGCCGTTGGTCAGGGTAATCGCGAGCGTGAGCAGCACCACCGTGGCGAGCAGCGACGAGGGTAGTCCCGCGAACAGCAGTTTGAGCTGCTCTTGTTGTATGCGTTGGTCCATTGCCGTTGCTCCGACCTCGCGACAATATCCTCCCCGCAACCGGGTCCGCGCGATAGCGAATTACAGCAGCACTACATCTGCTGCGTTGATACGGCCGTCGTGGCCGGTGCGCATTACGGGAATCACTCATGCCATTGCCATGGGCGACCTGATCTGATGCCGCGGCGCACGCCGCCAAGCTGCGGAGATGCTTCAATTATTCGTCACAATGAGCTCGACATGAGCGGGTTACAGCAGCCGGATACGGGTTCAGATTCAGGTTCGCCTCAGCGCATCCTGCTGGTCGACGACGACGAGCTCGAGCTGGAACTGATGGCGGACCGACTCCGCGCCCTGGGTTTCGAGACGCATACCGTCAGTGACGGCAGTGCTGCGCTGGAGCTGTTGCGAACACAATCGTTTCCGCTGGTGATTACCGACTGGCAGATGCCGCGCATGGACGGCATCCAGATGACCGAACGGCTGCGCGCCGAAGGCGACAACGAGACCTACATCATCATGCTGACGGTGCTGGACGATGCCTCGTCGCATGAACGAGGCTACTTCGCCGGCGTCGACGATTACCTGAGCAAGCGTGCACCGGACGCGAAAATCGTCGCGGGCATCCGGGCTGCGTTCAGGGCAGTCGAAATGCGTCGGGCGCTGCTGGCCGCCAAGCAACGACAAGGCGGCGGGCTCACCGACACTGGCAGCGGCGTGCTCATGGATCGGATGCGTTCCGAGGTGAAGCGGGCCGCTCGTTATCGTCGGCATCTGTCGTTCCTGGTACTGCAGCTGGATTCCGACACTGGCGGGAGCATTGCAGAGGTCATGCCGCGGGCAGTCGAGATCGTCGCCGACAAGATTCGCACCGAGATCGATTTCGTGACGCGCTATCGCGGCGTCGATGGCATACAGCGCATGGCCGTGATTCTTCCCGAGACCGCAAGGCCCGCGGCCTTGATGGTGGGTGGGCGTTTGTGCGTGGCGCTGGTGGAGATGCTACAAACGCCATTGGAAACATTCACTGCCCGCGTCGGCTGTGCCGGCTTCACGCCCGGTGAGGAAAGCCAGCCATCGGCGCAGATCGCCGACAACATCGAACATCTGTTGCGAGAAGCCGAAGCCGGCGCACGCGTGCCGCCGCCTTCGACCACTCACCCGCGACGGACCGAAACCGGCTGAAACAATGGAATCTCCCTCTCCCAGTGTATTCGAGCAGACGCTGACGCTCGACCTGGCGGACACTCAGCCGGAGTTGCGCGTGCTGATCGTCGATGACGACGAAGAGGCGCGCGACTACCTGGTCGCGGTCGTGCAGGAGGCTGGCTATCAGACGCGCACTGCTGCCAGTGGCGAGGAGGCGTTGCAAATGCTGGCGCGTGAGTTCTGCCCGATCATGATTACCGATCGGAACATGCCCGGCATGGATGGCTTGACGTTGTGTCGCCGTGCCCGCCAGGGGAGTTACGCCGGCTATCTTTATATTTTTCTGCTGACTGCGCACAACAGCGCCGAGGACATCGTCAACGGCTTGAAAGCCGGCGCCGATGACTATCTCGGCAAGAAAAACATTTCCTCCGCCGAACTGGTTGCGAGGCTGGGTAACGCCAAGCGCATCGTCGGCCTCGAACAGGCATTGCGCCGCGCGCTGGATCAGAAGCGTCAGATGGCGAACACCGATGTGCTCACCGGTGCCTACAGTCGCCGCTATCTGGAACGTCAGCTGTCGCTCGAGCTGGAGCGTACGCGGCGTTTCGCTCATCCGTTGACGGTGCTGCTGGTCGACATCGATCATTTCAAGCGCGTCAACGATCGCTATGGTCATGCGGTCGGCGATGAAGTACTGCGCAGTACTTATCGACGCATGCGTGAGCTCTTGCCTCGCGCCTGCGACTGGATCGGTCGCTACGGCGGCGAGGAATTCCTGATCGCGCTGCTGGATACGGATCTGCGCGGCGCTGAAGTCGTGGCGCAGCGGCTCAACGCAGGTGTCGCGCAGTCGCCTATCGAAACATCGTCCGGCCCCATTCCGGTGACCATCAGCATCGGCGCCGCCGACGTGTCGCAGATGCTGTCCAACCAGTTGAGCTTCAAGGG
>JBEVKA010000240.1:0-3075 GCA_040509855.1 Steroidobacter sp. | reverse complement strand
CATCGCATGGCTACCGGCAACGCGAGAACCTGAGCGATGCATGTATGCGCTCCCAGCGCGATGCCTCGTTGTCGCACGACAACGTGTACCACACGGTGCTCGGCGCTCTGCAGACGACCAATCAAGCCTACGACGCACGCCTGGATGTTCTTGCCTCGTGCCGGGGGAGTGATCGCACATGACACAGAGCCGTTGTCTTCTCACCGCTGTTCTGACCACGCTGGCGGCATCGAGCGCCGCCGTCGCCGATGATGCCGACACGGTGGAGCCGCCCGATGTCCGCCTCGCACTGGTTCGGCCGCAATCCAACACCGGCGTCACACGCAACCTCGGCAATGAAGAGCTCGTGCTCCGTGGCGCTCGCATCGGACACATCGAAGTGATGGTGGACGATGTTTTCGAGAACACTGCTCTGTCTGCGCCCTACCGCATCGCCAATGGCATGCATATCGAGACGCGCTCGGAAACCATCGTCCAACAGCTGCTGTTTCGTAGCGGCGATACTTATAATCCTCGCCTGCTCGCCGAGAACGAACGTTCGCTACGCGCGCAACGTTATTTGAACGACGCGGTCATCACGCCGACCCGTTACAACGAGGCGGACAACACGATTGACGTCAAGGTGCGCGTGCACGACGTTTGGACCCTGAGCCCGGGTTTTTCGTTCGGCCGCACCGGCGGCGAGAACAGCACGCGCTTGAAGTTCGAGGACACCAACTTTCTCGGCATGGGCAAGCAGCTGTCCGCAGCTCGCAGCAGCGACGTCGATCGCACCACTTGGCGACTCGCATATACGGATCCGCATCTGCTGGGCAGCTGGTGGCGCATGACCACGGCGTACTCGACCATGAGCGACGGCGGCGAGCGCGCCTTCGGCATCGAGCGTCCTTTCTATTCGCTCGACTCGCGCTGGAGCGCCAGTTTCGGCGTCAGCGACACAACCCTCGCTCTTTCTCGCTATTCCGAGGGCACGCGCCTCGGCCAGTTCGACATGCGTGAGCGCAAGTTCAATATCGGCGGTGGCCTTTCGGAAGGCGTGCGCGACGGCTGGGTGACACGCTGGCTCGCTGGCTTCGACTATGACGCCCGCGAATTCGCGACCAACGATCACGACACCGGCGGACCGTTACCGATCGATCGCACGTATGCGTATCCCTGGTTCGGCGTCGAGCTCATGGAAGATCAGTATGTGAGCACGCGCAACCTGGATCAGATCGGTCGCACCGAGGACTTGCACCTGGGTCGCAGCTTGAGCGCCCGCGTGGGCCTCGCCTCCACGGCCTGGGGCTCGACCACCGACGCGCTCACATTCGAAAGCGAAGCGCAGTTCAGCCATGACTTCGGCGACGAACGTTATCTCATCAACTCCGCGAGCCTCGCGGGTCGATTCGAGGATGGCGGCTTCGATAACACCGTGCTCGACCTGAGCAGCCGTTATTACCTGCGCCAGTCGGCACGCCGTGTGTTCTTCGCCTCCGTGTCCGGCTCGCTCGCCAACCAACTCGACGAAGAAACACAGTTGCTGCTCGGTGGCGACAATGGCTTGCGCGGCTACCCGCTGCGCTACCAGGCTGGCGATGCCAGTGCGCTGTTGACGATCGAACAACGTTTCTACACGGACTGGCAACCGCTGCAGCTCGTGAATGTCGGCGCCGCGGTGTTCTTCGACGCCGGCCGCACGTGGGGACGCGATTCCAACGCCGCCGCGCCGCAGGGCTGGCTCAAGGATGTTGGCCTGGGTCTGCGACTGGGTAGTCCCCGATCGGGCCTGGGCAATGTGCTACACATCGATCTCGCTTTCCCGCTCGATGGCGGCAAGGGCATCGACAGCATGCAACTGCTCATCGAAACGCGGAAATCATTCTGATGCTTCACTCGCTCTGGTGGCGCCACGCACGTGTGCCGCTCGTGATATTTCTCGTGTGCGCCGTGGTGTTCAGCACCACGTCGGCGGATCTCGCGATCGCACGAGCGCTGTTCTTCGACGACGCACAGATGCAGTGGATCGGTCGAGACAACTGGTGGACCAATGAGTTTCTTCATACCGGCGGCCGTTGGTTCGTTCGCGCCTGCGTCGCGGTGGCGCTGGCGATCTGGGTCAGCAGCTTCACCAGCGAGCGCCTGCGCGTGTGGCGCAGACACAGCGGCTACTTCGTCATGGCCGTCGTGCTCAGCGTCGCACTGACGGGTTTGCTCAAGGTGCTCACCAACGTCGATTGTCCCTGGGACCTGCAACAGTTCGGCGGTAAGTTCCCGTTCGTGCACTTGTTCGCCGATCGTCCCGATGGGCTGCGCACAGCGAGCTGCTTTCCGGCCGCGCACGCCAGCTCCGGTTACGCGTTGCTGGCATTGTTCTTCGTGCTGCGAGATTCGTTTCCAAAGTGGCGCACCGCTGGGCTGTGCGTCGGCGTCGTGATGGGGCTCGTGTTCGGGCTGGCTCAACAATCACGTGGCGCGCATTTCCTCTCACACGATATCTGGAGCGCGTTCATCGTCTGGATCGTTGCTCTGTCCGTATATGTCTACGCATTCGGTGGTGAGCTGCGTTCCGGCGAGCAGTCGGCCACGCGAGAGGCTTACGTAGTTTCATCGCGCGCACAAGCCAGGCTCTGAGACGAGCAGACCTCACGGCCCCGGTGTCCGCGACAGCCCAGACGGAGGTCTGGCGCTAGTGCTGTTCCTGCTGGATGGTTTCCCGCTGCGCCAGCCGTTTCATGTTTCGGGGTATCACAGCTGGTTCAGCGTGGTCGAGCCCACACTGATCGAATACGCGGAGATTTATACCGGCGGCTTTCCGGTGCGCTATGGCAATCGCCTGTCGGGCGTGGTCGATTTACGAACGGTCGATGTCGGGCCGAGGCAGGCAAACCCCGCTTACTCCGACGTCTTCGCGCGCATGACTGTCGGCGATGTCGAACAGCTCGAGATCACTGGCAACGTGCTGTGGGCCCGGGACGAACTGTCCATCAGCGAAGCTGACAGCGGCGAGCGGGCTGAGATCGAAAGTCGCTCGCGCTATTTCTGGTTGCGCGCCGACAAGCAGTGGCGTCCCAATCTCACCGCGACCACCTGGCT
>JBEVKA010000239.1:0-10810 GCA_040509855.1 Steroidobacter sp. | reverse complement strand
GACCGCTGTCACCGAACGGACGCAGGCGCAGATCGACTCGATAGACGAATCCCTCCACGGTCGTGGCGGAGAGTAGTTGCACGATCTTCTGCCCGAGCCGCAGGAAGAATTCCGCATTGTCGATGCTGCGCGTACCGTCGGTTTCGCCATCCTCGGGGTACAGCAGGATCAGGTCGATGTCGGAGGAATAGTTCAGCTCACAGCCGCCGAGCTTGCCCATGCCCAGGACCATCAGCGATTGCGGCTCGCCACTTTCCGCGCCACGCGGCGTGCCGTAGCGAGCGACCAGCGACGAGTGCATGCGCTTGCAGACAAAGTCGACGCAAACATCGGCGAGCAGCGACAGATCGCGCAGTGTCTCGTCCAAAGTCGCCCAACGAGCGATGTCACGCCACGCGATTCGAACCATGTGACGTTTGCGGAAACGTCGCAGGGATTCCATCAGCTCCGTTTCCGAATCCCCGCTGACGCGACCCTCGATATCTCGCGCGATCCAGTCGTCGGGCGCACGTGCGAACAGATATCCGTTCTCGATGAGTTCGGACAATAACGCCGGCGACCGCACGCAGCAGGTCGCGACATACTCACTGCACGCCCACACGCGCGCGATCGAATCCGCCACTCGCGGTTCTTCGAGAAGGAGCTGCCAACTCTCCGGATGATCCTCACGCGCCGCTGCCAGGCGCGTTTCGGCGTCGGCAACCAGCTGTCGTGCGATGTCGGAAATCTTCGGTGCCATGGGACGAGTCTACGGAACTTTTTAGCGATGGCGCCAATCGCCGACGCCTGCGATTGACCACCCGTCGAACCTTTTGCGAATTCCGCTCGTTTATAGGGTGGTACGCAGGCTTGTAAGTCTGCACTGATTCGGAGGTATGACATGTTCGCGCAAACGACGACCAATCAACGCATGTCGAATCGACAGGGGGGCCTCCTGTCTCGCGGCGGTCCCGCGATCGCGGTGATCGGCATCCACGTGCTCATCATCTACGGTCTCGCGACCAGCATGGGCATCGTGAAGATCCCGAAATTCGCGGCGCCGATCGAGGCCGTGTTTATTCCGGAAGAGACCGAGGTCCAACCGGAGCAACCCGTGCCGGTGAAGCCTGAGATCGATCAGGTCATGCCGACCGAACAGCCCATGCCGGAAATTCAGTTCGACGAGCCGATCGCGCCGCCGACCGATAACGCGATCCCTGCGTCGGAGAGTGCGATTTCCGCCAGTGTTGCTGAGGGTGCGGTCGCGCAGGATCTCAAGACCAGCAATCGCGTCGAGCCGATGTATCCGTCCGCTTCGCGTCGAGCAGGTGAGGAAGGAACGGTTCGCTTGAAAGTGCTGGTCGACGAGAAGGGTCGTCCGCGTGATGTGGCCGTTGCAACGAGTAGCGGCTTCGCGCGACTCGACCAGGCCGCGATGGAGGCTGTTCGCAAGTGGCGATTCGTCGCCGCGACCGACGGCACCAACGCGATTAGTGTTTGGACGCAAGTGGCCATCACGTTCCGTCTGACGAACGCTCAGGGTTAGATCTGGGCCAGATCCATTCAGGTTGGCAGACAAGCAGGCCGGGCATTGCCCGGCCTGTTTTTTTGTGGCGTTTGTTGGAACAGGTCGCACATTCAGGCACGCGGAATTTGAGGCTCGTCACTGTTCAGACCCACTCATCGACATAGGCTCGATCGCAAGGGGGGCGCTCACGCGCCTCCCCAGTCCGCAGACAGCGGACAGGCCCTGGCGATCATGTGCTTCAGGCTTTGTCCTAGAGCGTGACACGCTGCGGCATGCGAACTTCTCGAGGGTCGAAGCCGGTGGTGACAATGCGCGAGCGAACTGTCTCTGTGACCTCTACCTTCAACACACGCAAGCATGCGGTCAAACTGGCGCTGTTCGGCGGCGTCCTTGCCATCGCGGCGCTGGCCTCCATGCAGCGTGCGAACGCCGATTCAGCGCTGTGCGCGAACGGTTCCGAGTGCGGACAAGACCTGCCCTCGCCCTCCTCCGATCAACATTTCTTCCGTTTCTCCACAGCGCACGATCAAGTCTCTCATCACGACAACTCGCTGCGTCGGACCGAGCTGTCGGCGAAAGACTATCCGTCCTACAGCGGCGTCGGCGTCATCGCCTGCACCGTGAACGGCAAGCAACGCACGTCGACGGCGTTCCTGGTCGGCGCGTTCGACATCGGCGTGACCGTCGCGCATACGTTCGAGAAAGGCTCGAACGGCGCCGAGCCGAGCGAGTGCGTGTACAACAGCCTCGATTCGCTGGGCCAGATTCGCGAGCGCATTCCAGTGTCGTACGTGAAGTCGCAGTGGGATGAAGCTGGCTCGTCCGGCCAGGCGGCGAATGATTTCGCGGTGGTTCGCTTGAGCGAACCTTCTCGCTACGCCCAGCGCACCATGCCGCTGGGCCGCTTCTCCGGCGACTCCGCGTCGGTGGTGATGATTGGCTACAAGAGCGACATCGACTCCGACAGCATCAAGCGCAAGGCTCGCGGCACTGTGTACGAGCGACGCGAGAACGGTCTGGTGATTTCCAACGCAGGTGGCTTCACTCACGACATGGATTCGCGCGACATCGCGGCCGGCGCGCCGGTGATCGATGAAACGACCGGTGTCATCATCGGCATTCACACGCAGCCGGATCCGAGCCGGAACACCATGATTACGATGAACGACTGGCTGGAAGCGACCATTCGCACCGAAATGCAGGCGCGCCAGGAGAACCGGAGCGCCGAGGCACGCGCGAATTGAACCGCCGTTAACTGTTAAATCAAATCTGTTTCCAGGGGCGTCGCGAACTATTTGCGACGCCCTTTTTCTTTTGACGAGGGAGTCGGACATCGTGTCCGCTCCCTCGTGCGAGCGATAAAAGGCGCGACTTTTGCTGCTCGCCCGCCGCCTGCGGCGGCAAAGGTACATTCGTATACCTTTCTTTTGTGCCGTTACAGACAGCCGCGCTGGGCTGGGAACCCGCCTGGATCTCCCTTCGTTTAGTCATTGTCCTACAGGGCAACGGAGACTTCATGAACAAGTCATTGGTGACAGGGCTGTTGATCGGCGCCGCGGTGGTGACGGCCGGCGCGGCGGTGGCCAATCTGGATATGTTCGAGCGCTCGCCGAAGTACGCGGAAGTGCTCGATGTGGATGCGGTGACCAAAACCACTCGCACACCACGAGAGGTTTGTAACGATCACGAAGTCACGCACACCACGCCGGCGAAAGATGAGAAACGCATCGCTGGTACGGTGATCGGTGCGGTGGTTGGCGGTGTGCTCGGCAACCAGGTCGGCGACGGTCGCGGTCAGAAAGTAGCGACCGCGGCAGGCGCGGCTGCTGGCGGCTACGCAGGCAACAAAGTTCAGCAGCGCATGCAGAACGGCAACACGTACACGACCACCGAGACTCGCTGTAACACGGTGTATGACAACAGCGAGAAGATCGTCGGATACGATGTTCGCTATCGATTGGGCGAGCGCGAGGGCACGGTGCGTATGGACCGCGACCCCGGTGCGCGCATCCCGGTCG
The DNA here is from genome assembly GCA_040509855.1 of Steroidobacter sp. Lineage (GTDB taxonomy): Bacteria > Pseudomonadota > Gammaproteobacteria > Steroidobacterales > Steroidobacteraceae > Steroidobacter. The sequence goes on along the minus strand of JBEVKA010000239.1, from coordinate 7,285 downwards.
AGAATGGAGAATTACAGATTGCCGGCCGAACGGGTGAAACGCCATAGTGACATTCGATCAAGGGTGACGCTCGGTCAAGGGTCGCGGTAGGCGGGTTGGACGGTCGGTGAGAGAAAGAGGAAGATCGATTCCTCCGTCCTCTCAACCTATCATCCCTCCGTCGACCGCCGACCCTTCCTCATGACCGCGCTCAGCGAATTGCTTCAAACCAGCCGGCGCATTCTCGTCTTCAGCGGCGCCGGCATCAGCACCGAATCCGGCATCCCCGACTTCCGCAGCCCCGGCGGCGTGTGGAGCAAGATGCAACCCATCTATTTCCAGGACTTCATGGCGTCCGAACATACGCGCCGTGAAGCATGGCGACGTCGTTTCAGTAATGCCGATGGCTGGGTGGGCGCGAAGCCCAATCGCGGCCATCTCGCTGTCGCCGAGCTCGTTCGCTCCGGCCGCGCGAATGCAGTCGTCACTCAGAACGTCGACAACTTGCATCAGGACTCCGGCGTGCCCGACGAAAAAGTCATCGAGCTGCACGGCAACGCCACCTATGCCAAATGTTTGAAGTGTCATTCGCGGGTCGAGCTGGTTGCACTGGAGCGTGAGTTCCAGGAAACCAACAATGTCGGCCCCTGCAAGAACTGCGGCGGCATCATCAAGACGGCGACCATTTCCTTCGGCCAGCAGATGCCCGAGCTGCCCATGCGACGCGCCCAGGAAGAAACGCAAACGTGCGATTTGTTCCTGGTGCTCGGCTCGTCGCTGTCCGTATTCCCCGCCGCTGACTTTCCGATGCGCGCCAAGCAACGCGGCGCAAAGCTCGTGATCGTGAATCGCGACCCGACCGGCATGGATGAAATCGCCGACCTCGTCATTCACGACGGGATCGGCGACACATTGCAAGCCGCGCTGGCGGATTTACCGTCCGACTAACGTTGGAGCTTCCGGTCCAGGAAATCGAGCATCAGGCCGGTGATCTCCACGTCTTTGTCTTCCAACGCGAAGTGACCAGTGTCGAGCAAGTGCAGCTCGGCTTTGGGCAGATCACGCAGATACGCTTTGGCGCCGTCGGCGGGGAAGATCTCGTCATTGCGACCCCACACGATCAGCGTCGGCGGCTGCTGTTCGCGGAAGAACTGGTGGAAGCGCGGATACAGCTCGACGTTGGTGCGATAGTCATAGAACAAATCCAGCTGGATCTCGATATTGCCGGGCCGATCCAGCAGTGCCTGGTCGTGCAGCCACGCACTCGGGTCGATACGTGAGGCATCCTGCACACCATCGAGGTACTGCCAACGCGTGCTCTCCAATTTCGTCGCGTCACGCATCGCCTCGCGTGTTTCCTTGCTGTTGAGCTTCCAGTACGCACGCAGCGGATCCCAAAACTCTTTCAATCCCTCCTGGTACGCGTTGCCGTTCTGAACCACCAGCGCACTCACCTTCTTCGGTTCGGCCAGGGCCAGTCTCAATCCCACTGGCGAGCCGTAATCCATGATGTACAGCGCATAGCGTTGCGCATCCAGACGCGTCAGCAGCGTACGAGTGATGTCGGCGAAGTGCTGGAATGTATATGCGAACTGCGCCCGATCCGGCATGTCGCTGTGACCGAACCCGGGATAGTCCGGCGCGATCACTCGATAGCGCGTCGCCAGATTCGGAATCAGATTACGAAACATGTTCGAGGACGTGGGAAAGCCATGGAGCAGCACCACGACAGGCGCGTCTGCGGCTCCAGCCTCGCGGTAGAACACTTTGACGCCGTCGATCTCCATCGTGCGGTGATGGACACGTACTTTCTCGGCAGCCTGGACCGCTTTGGACGGCTCCGCGACCACAACCGTCACAATCGATAGGGCGAGCGCGGCTATGCCGGCACGCATAAAGGAGGGAAACATGGGGCTCTCCGTAACTTTTAAAAACTACAATTACAGGTTACGTCGATGATCGTAACGTGTCAAATGGCGTTTCAGGAGTTACACTCCGCGCCATGACTCAGTTCTTCATCGGCAGCCAATCTGCCATCGACTTTCTCAACACCTATTACCGCGATGGCGTGGAAACGCTGGAAAGCGGCCGCGACCTGCTGAACTGGCTGGTCGGTGCAGGCTTGATCGACGAAGCCGAGGGCGCACGCGTCATGCGTCGAGTCGGAGCCAAAGGATTGGACGACGCAGCGACTGAAGCGCGTCGTGTAAGGGAATGGTTACGCGAATGGCTGACGCGTTGGAGACGCGCGCCCGGGGCGGATTACAGCGATGAGCTGGCCACGCTCAACAAGCTGATGGCTCGCGACGCGCCTCGGGCGGAGGTCGTGGCAGCGGATGAAGGATTGCAGGTGGTCGAGCGCTGGCATATCGCCAGCGTCGACTCGATTCTCGCGCTCATCGCCGCGCAGATCGCGGCGCTCATCACCGAAGAGCAGTCGGACCTGGTCAAGACCTGCACCGGGCCAGACTGCACGCTGTGGTTCATCGATCGCACCAAGGCACATCGACGCGTCTTCTGCAGTCCCACGACCTGCGGCAACCGTGCGAAGGTTGCCGCGTTCCGTCAGCGACAGCGCGAGTAATTTATTATTTCGCCGCCTGCAGATAATCGATCGCAACGGCCGTAAGCGCACGCGTCGCCAGAGCGATGCCCGGCTCGTCGATATAGAACAGCGGCGAATGATTGCTGGGCGCGGCGATCGCATCCTTGCCGGGCGGCGTGATGCCGACATAGAAGAACAATCCCGGCACTCGATCGGCGTAGTGGGCGAAGTCCTCGGAGCCGGTGATTAACGGCAATACCATCACCTTGTCGTCGCCCGCAACCCGACGCAGCGTCGGCAACATGCGCTCGGTCAGTTGCGGATTGTTCAGCACGACCGGATTGGGTGCGTCGTTGAACTTCACTTGTGCCTTCGCGCCACTCGACTCCGCGACGTTGCTCGCTGTGTGCTCGATGCGCGAAATGATGTCGGTGCGCATTTGTTTGTCGAACGTCCGCAACGTGCCGAGCAGCTCTGCCCGGTCCGGAATGATGTTGTGACGAACGCCGCTATCGAACTTGCCGATGGTGAGCACGGCGGGTTGATTGGTGATGTCGATCTGGCGGCTGACGATGGTCTGCAGCGCCATCACGATCTGCGAGCCGGCGACGATGGGATCCACGCCCGCCCAGGGTCGCGAACCGTGCGACTGCCGGCCGATGATTTCGATGCGAAACGCATCCGACGCCGCCATGAACGGGCCGGAACGATAGCCGATCCAGCCGCTGTTCAAGCTCGAACTCACATGCAGCCCGAAGATCGCCTCCGGCTTGGGATCGTTGAACAGACCTTCTTCGAGCATCAGCGAAGCGCCACCCTTCTCGCCCTCGGGCGCACCCTCTTCCGCCGGCTGGAAAATGAACAGGATGGTGCCCGGCAGCTCCTTGCGCTGGGCCACCAGTATCTCGGCGACGCCCATGAGATTGGCGACGTGCGCATCGTGGCCGCATGCGTGCATCACTCCAACCTTCTTGCCCAGAAATTCCGTCGTCGCGGTGGACTTGAACGGCACGTCGACCTGTTCGGCGACCGGCAACGCGTCCATGTCTGCGCGAAGCGCGATCACCGGTCCGGGCTTGCCCCCTTTGAGCACGGCGGACACGCCGGTGTGCGCGATGCCGGTGCGCACTGACAGCCCGAGTTTCTTCAGATGGTCGGCGACCAGTTTCGAAGTGCGGACTTCGCGATTGGACAGCTCGGGATGCTGATGAATATCCCGGCGCCAGCTAATCACTTTGGGTGCGATGCTGCTGGCGGCGGCATCGAGCTGTGCATTCGAAATCTCTGCCATCGCAGTGGTCGCGCTCAACCCGGCGGCAACGGCAATGACTGCTCTGCTGATCGAATTCATGGTTATTCCTGCGGCCCTGGAGCCCGAAGGATACCGGCAAGTTGCTCCTGCATTGCCGGTATTTCCGCCGTCCGTGGCGGCATACCTCGTTCACGCGCTACTGGGGCGCCAGATACAGTGAAAATTTTTCGGTGGTGACGGAACGGAAGCTCTCGTCGTCCCGATCGATGAACAGCACCGGCATGTCCAGCTTGGTCGCGAGCGCGTGGCCCTCTCGAGTACCGAGGACGTTGAATGCGGTAGCCCATGCGTCCGCATACATCGACGTCGTACCGATCACGACCACCGATGCGAGACTGTGCTCCACCGGTTGGCCGGTGCGCGGATCGATGGTGTGCGAGTAACGGCGACCATCGCGAGTGTAGTAATGACGATACTCGCCCGACGTCGTCACCGACGCGTTGTCGAGTTGCACGATCGCATAAGGCTCGGGCTCCGCGTCGACAGGCCGCTCGACCGCGATTCGCCATAGCTGACCGCGCGCATTGCGCCCCTGCGCTCGCACCTCGCCACCGATGTCGATCATGAAATTGCGAATCTCCATGGCTTGCAGCCGCAGGGCAAGCAAGTCGACCGCATAGCCCGGCGCGATGCCATTGAGATCGACCACCAGCGCTGCATCGCTCTTGCGGAGTGCTGGAGGATTCAAACGCGCTCGTAGTTTCTGGTAGCCGACATGAGAACGCAGCTCAGCGAGTTGCGCATCATTCGGCAGATCGATCGGCTCGCCCGACGCACCGAATCCCCACGCCGCCACCACAGGTCCGACCGTGATGTCGAAGGCGCCATCGGATTGCTGGCTCACCTTGAGCGCGACGTCGACCACCGTGGCGAGATCGACCGACACCTCGAACCATCGGGTCGAGGTCGAGGCGTTGAAACGGGAGATCTCCGAGTCGACGCGATACCCGGACATGCTGCGATCGACGCGATCGAGAACTTCATCGGTGGCCGCACGAATGGCGGCAGCATCGACTCCCCTCGGCGGGTCCGCGACCTTGACGGAAAACGTCGTGCCCATCGTAGGGCCGGAGATCGCCAGTTCCTCGGGCGTACGCCCGCAGGCCGCGACGGCGATCGCCAACGAAACGACAACGAGCCGTTCGACTCCGCACATTAACCAGTTCATGCGCGAATGGTAGCAGCCGATGCTCAGCTGCCGCGACCGGCTCCGGCGTTGGTGCGAACGAAATTGAATGCATTGCCGATTTGACTCAGGAAGGCCACGGCGCCGGCAACGACCGCGGACACGACCTTGAACTTGTCGCCCGCCGACCAGCTGAACCACACCACCGCGACCAGCAGAATGATGAGCAGGATCGCGATGATGGTCGTCCGCCACCGCCCCGCGCCACTGGAGACATCGCGATGCCATTGCGCCAGCTCCTCGGCGCTCTCGGCAGTGCGCACGAAGCCCGCGAAACTCTCATCCGCGATCTTCGGCCAGGGATCCATCTTCAACAAACCACGCGCCAGCAAGGCGTCGATCACCGCCGTGTTGCGCGGATTGGCCAACCGGCCGGACGCCAGGTCGAACAACAACAAACGTTCCGAGCGCGTGCAAAGCTTCCAGGTGCGGTGATGATCCACCGTCGCCAGCGACGGATGCGTCCGAGGCGCATCCAGATTCTCGACTTCGCGGCACTCGAACTTTTGCAGCACATTGTCCCAACGCAGCGATTCGTCCAGCGCGCACGCCTGCGACGCGCCGCTTTCGGGATAACGCTCGGGATGATAGAGCTGATCGATGAACGAGCGGCGACACAGGATCAGCAGCTGCACTTTCGGATTCTCCACCAACCGCTCCAGCGCATCGAGAATTTCACGCCGGCGCGCGGCGTCGACCAGCGCGATGTCCAGATTCGTCAGCAACACCGGCCCTTCGAGCTGCCGATCGGCAGCGAGCTCGGTCTGCAGCGCCTTGGTTGCCACGTTCACTCGCGTGACGGCGATGGTCGCACCCGCACGCCCCGGCCGCAGCCCACGCAGAATTCGCTCGATCTCCTCGGTCGGAATCCGGCGCATGGAGAACAGCAGCCCATGCTGAGTGTTGTGAAGTGTCGCTTGCGACAGCGTGCGTGAGCGTCGTTTCTCGCCGAGCACGCGGCGGGAAATGAACAGCGACAACAGCCAGGTCACGAAAATCGTCCCCAGCACGGAGCTGATGCTGCTCGCGACGCTGGTGAAGCTGTCGAATCGCTCATCGTCGTCACGCGGCTCTTCGACGGGGTCCAGCGCGGCTTCCGCTCGCACCGTGAACTTCAGACCCGCGTCGGTTTGGAACGAGCACGCCTCGGAGATGCCCTTGAAGTGGCACGTGGACCTCCAGTCATTCGTGACGCCGAGCAAACGAATGCGGCGCTGCTGAGTCTCGGCCTGCACCGAGGCATCCCAGGTTTCACGTCGCCAGAAATCCAGCGGGCGACGCGTAATCAGCGTGGCCAGCGGCGGTTCGTCGAATACGCACATGGACCATATATTCTGGTTCGCCGGCTTCACCGACGAATGGCACGAGCCGAGCGCGTAGCCGGGAACCGGCATCACAGTGGACGGACGCGTCAGCTCCCACGGCGAGGGAAACTCGCCCGCGCGCCCATCGCCCGACGACAGCCAGCGGCGCAGGTCGTCCGCGATCACATATCTTCGATGTTGAATATCTCGCGCAGCCCCAAACAAGCCGTCACGCAGCAGTCCTTGTATCTGTACATCCTGATAGCCCAGCGCCATCCAGGCCGCGGGGATCGCGGAGATGAGCAGCAGCCACAGCGAGATGCAGACGCTGTGAAGCGCGAATTTATGCTGGAGCACCACCGCGATTCCAGCCAGCACCAGCACGCCCCACATGATGCGCGTAATCAGGCTGATCGGCTCATCGGACGAACCCTCGTACACAGTCACCATGCCCAATACGATCGCGAACATCACGAGGCCCCAGCGCGCATAACTGCACGAGTGCCCACGCACCCAGAATCCGGCGGCGATGTTGAGCACGTTCTTGCAATTGCGCTTGGCCCATAGCCACAAGAACAACAGCGATACGCTCAGCACCACTAGCAGCGCGCCGGCGTATGCACCCAGGGCCGTAAAGACCGCGTGCCAAGGCAGGTCGCCGACTTCCTTCAACGAATAGAACGTGACCACGCTCCAGGGCGTGTCCGGCAGCGGCATATGAAAGAAACGATAGCCCGCGCCCATGTAATTGCCATTGAACACGCCGCTCTGGCCGACCTGCGTCAACACCAGCAGCTGCGGGTTGCGCTCGGTCTCGACGAAAAGATTTTCCGCCAGGCTGCGGCTGTCATCGCTGTGGAACAATACGATGCCGCTGTTCCGATCGATCACTGCGAAACGCAGCAGAGGCGGCGATACGGCCGCGGACAAGCTGTGGAAACTGGCGCTGCCGGTCACAA
>JBEVKA010000238.1:0-7338 GCA_040509855.1 Steroidobacter sp. | reverse complement strand
GGATGAGCATGGCGCGCCACTTCCTGCAGCTGTACCTTTCCATCGTCGCCACGCTGGCAGTGGTGAGCTGGGGGCAGGACCAGCTATGGCGCATGTATGAAGAGTCCGCGCGGCCAGCGGACAGTCATCCAGCACCCGCCGCGGTGCTCGCCATCATCGAACAACAACTGAAATCGATTCCGCAGGAACACTGGACTGCAACGGTCGCGGAGCTGGCACGCAGTACGGGGCTGGACCTGGATCTCATGGAGTTCGCGGAGCTGACCGGCCTCGAACACGCCGGACCGGATCGGGGCGCGACCGCGCTGTGGCGAGATGCAGACGATCGCATCTGGGCGCTGCAGCGGCTCGCCAACAGCGATCGCATGCTGGCGTTCCGATTCGCGGATCAAACATCGTCGCGAACGCCGCTCGAATGGGCGCTGGCCATCATCTTCTACGCCGCCATCGCGTTCGTCATCATGCTCTGGCTGTGGCCGCTCACTCGCGACCTGCACGCGCTGGAACGTTCGACGTTACGATTTGGCGATCGCAACTGGAGCTTCGACGCGACGATCTCGCCACGCTCACCGGTTGCATCACTCGCTGACGCGTTCCGGCGCATGGCGCACCGGATCGATGGACTGATCGGCTCTCACAAAGACATGACCAATGCGTTGTCGCACGAGATCAAGACTCCGCTCGCGCGCATGCGTTTCGAGATCGAGCTGGCGCGCTCGGCCGAGCACCGGGAAATTCTCCTGCAGCATCTCGATCATTTGAACACGGACATCGCCGAGCTGAATGCATTCGTCACCGCGACGCTGGAATATGCCGTGCTCGAGCGGGCGGAAGTCGCGCTGAACATCGGACAGCATGATTTCACACTCGTGGTTCCGGCCGTGACCGACTCGGTCAAGCGCCGTGCGCGCAACGATCTCATCGTGAGTTGTGAGGTCGCCGACGATGCCAGGTCCGTGACCTGCGACGCACATCTGATCGAGACGGTGCTGCGTAATCTGCTCTACAACGCCACGCGCTACGCGAAGCAGCGCATCCATGTGAGTTTCAAAGTCGCCGCCGACCGTTATCGGCTGTACGTCGAGGACGATGGTCCGGGCATTCCCGAGCCGGATCGCGAACGCGTGTTCGGCTCGTTCGTCCAACTCGGCGCTCGCACCGGCCCGCATGCCGGCTTCGGCCTGGGACTGGCGATCGTCAAACGCGCCGCCGAATGGCACGGCGGCGCCGCCCACGTCGATCGCTCGCCCCTGGGTGGCGCGAGATTCGTGATCGAGTGGTCGCTACGCGATAGTGCGCATCCACGGAGCGTCGGCGTTCGCGCGTGATCCATATCGGAGCAGTCTGTCCCCCAGCGTGAGTTGAATTACGCAGCCATCGCGCCTCACAGGTCATGGCATGCCCCTTGCTTACCTCTTGCTCATAACTTAGCGCCGATCCACCAGCGGGTCGCGCCGGGCAAAGCCGCCATCGACAGGAGCCTCATCGCTCCTGCCGATGGCGGCTTTTTTATTTTCCGTCTCTGGCGATGCCGCCAGGCTCGAGGTGCAGCGTGGAACCTTCGCAGATCTTCGACTTCGAACTGGACTTCGCGGGCACCCTGCGATGCATTCCCATGATCGTGCGTTTCAAGCTCGATCGATGCGGCGTCAAGTTGTCGATGCGGCAGTGGGGTCGTTTCTCGCGCGAGGAGCGCGATGAACTGGTGCGAAGAGATTGTTCGACGCCGAAGAACGTCGCGGCCTACGGCATTTATCTGATCGGCCTCATCGAATCCAAAACCAGCGACCCAGCCGTGCTGCTTCCAGCCGCTGGTGCTTCGGAGTGGGATGACGTCGCCACCGTGCCGGCGCGACTCGTCGCCTATGCCGAAAACCTGGGCGTGTCGCCACCGTCGCAGCAACAATGGGCGTCACTCACGTCGTTGCACCGATTCGCTTTGTTCAAGCTGACGCGCCCCGGGCACGACAATGACAATTTCGTTCCGGCGATGCGCGAGTTCGGACTGACGGATTAGCTCGCCAGCTTGAAAACGTCCACCGCGCCGACCAGTCGCTGCGCGCGACCGCTCAACGATTCCGCCGCGGCGGCACTTTCTTCGACGATGGACGCGTTCTGCCGCGTCGTCTTGTCCATCTGGTTGACGGCGACGCCGACCTGGTTGATGCCTTCGTTCTGCTCGACGCTGGCCGCGCTGATCTCGCTCATGATGGAGTTGACGTTGCGGATCGCGTCGAGAATTTCATTCATGGTCTTGCCGGCGCGATCGACCATGTCGCTGCCGCGCTCGACTTGATTGGTGCTCTCCGCGATCAATTCTTTGATCTCGCGTGCGGCGTCGGACGATCGCTTCGCGAGGCTGCGAACTTCGCCCGCCACCACGGCGAAGCCCAAGCCGTGCTCGCCCGCCCGAGCGGCCTCGACCGCGGCGTTCAGCGCCAGAATGTTGGTCTGAAACGCGATGCTGTCGATGACGCCAATGATCTCGCCGATCCGGTTCGAGCTCGTGTCGATGTCGCGCATGGTCGTCACCACCTGCGACATCACCTCGGAACCCTTGCTGGCGATCGACGATGCATTCAGCGCCAGCTTCTGCGCCTGCGACGCACTTTGCGTGTTGCGCTCGACCGTGGTGCTCAGCTGCGACATCGTGGCCGATGTTTGTTCCAGCGCCGACGCCTGCTCATCGGTGCGCTGGCTGATCTGCGCGTTGCCGCTGGCGATGCGCTCGGATTCCGCCGCGATCGCGTTCGAAGCGCTGCGCACTTCGCCGACGATGTTCGCCAGGCTGGACTGCATGGCCGCGAGCGAAGCCATCAAGCTGCCCTCTTGCGCGGATTGGCTGTGTCCGATCGAGCTCAAATCGCCTCTCGCCACGCGCTCGGCCGTTTCGCGCAGATCGTTCGGCTCCGCGCCGAGCGCGCGAGTGAGCTTGCGAACGATGAACGTTCCGGCGATCGTCGCCGCCAGAAACGCGATCACGCAGATCGTCCACAAGCTCGTCTTCTGGAAGTCGTAAGCCGCCTTCGACGCCTGCGTCAATTTCTGACCGTGCTCCTTGGTGTACTCGGCGTATTTGTTGGTCGCATCGATCAACGCGCCGAGCAGCGGCCGGCACTGCTCGTTCATTTTTTGAATCGCGCTGTCGCGCGTCGCCGGATCCATGGATCGCTGCACGATGTCCAGCGCCACCGGACCATACTGGCTTTCGACGCGCTCTATTTCCGCCACCAGCGGCTTGGTGTCGTCGTTCGAGGATTGGGTGAGTTCGTCCAGCTGTTTCACCAGCGAAGTCACATCTTCATGAGCACGCACCACCGCGGCATGCTCGATGGCGGAGTCTTCTGGTTTGGTGACGAGCACCAGGTTACGAGCGGCAATCGCGCGACGATCCACCGCGTCGCGAATTTCAGTCGCGAGCGCAGCGCGTACCGCGACGCCATCGATGTAGGAAACAAATCGATGATTCGCATCGCCGAGCGACTTGAGCGCAAGCGTCGCCAGCACCAGCGACAAACCGGCCAGCAATCCGAACGCCAGCGTGAGCTGACCACGCACCGTGAGCTTCATGACAATCACGCACCAACACTATGTTGATGGCGATTGTTATGGAAATTAGGATGGTTCGAGCCGTACCAATCGAAACCAAAGCGCCATCGAAATGTGACGTGGCGCGCATAATCCCAACTGTTCAATCGCTGCCGTGAGAGCAGCCCGCAGTTTGAAACATCAGTTCCGCTTCGACGCTGCCCTCGCAAGTGACGCAAGCGCGGCGACGTCGACGGGTTTGGTGAGATGAGTGTCGAAGCCAGCTTCGAGAGCGCGGCGGCGATCTTCTTCCTGGCCCCAGCCGGTGATGGCGACGATCGATACGTCAGTGCCCTTGAGCGCGCGAACCCGACGGCATAGCTGATATCCATCCATCTCGGGCATCCCGATGTCGAGCAGTATCAGTGCCGGTTCGAACGTTCGTAACAGATCGAGAGCGCTGGCGCCGTCGTAGACGACTCGAACGTCGCCGCCGAGATTGGCCAGCAGCAAACCGGTTGAATCGGCGGCGTCGCGATTATCATCGACGACGAGCACGCGCGGCCCTTGCATGGCGGGCGACACAGTGATCGAAGCCGGAAGGTGCACGGCTTGGACTTGCGGAGTGGGCATACGCACGGTGAACTGGCAGCCCAGGCCCAGCCCCGCACTCTCGGCGCGAATCGTGCCGCCGTGCAATTCCACCAGTTTCTGAGTCAACGCCAACCCGATGCCCAGCCCGCCATAGCGACTGGAGCTGTCACTGTGAACCTGGGTGAACAAGCCGAAGATGGCCGGCAGATGTTTGGGATCGATGCCCACGCCGGTGTCCGTGATCCGCAGCACCAGCTCGGCGGCATCCGCGGTTGCTTGCACGAAAGCATCCAGAGTGACGACTCCACCGCGCGGCGTAAATTTGGTCGCGTTGTGCAGGATGTTGCCGATGATCTGCGACAGCCGCGTCGGATCGACTTCGATGAGCCGCTCCGGCGCTTCGACACTGAGTTTGAATTCCAGCCCGGCAGCGGCGATGGCGCCGCGGTTCGCTTCGACCGCACCGTTGACCACACTCGACAACGTCACTCGCTGCCGTTGCAGTTCGATCTTGCCCGAGGTGATGCGCGAGACATCCAGCAGGTCGTCGATGAGCCGCACCACGTGCGCGACCTGGCGCTCCATCATCGGCCGGATTTTCTCGATGAGCGCGGGCTGCTGCGACACCCGGCCCAACAATTCCACGCCGGTGCGGATGGGCACCAGCGGATTGCGCAGCTCGTGCGCCAGCACGGCGATGAATTCATCCTTGCGACGATCGGCTTCGCGCAACGCGTCCTGCGACTGAGCGCGTTCGATGAGGTCCGCCGCCTGTCGCCCGAGCAGATCGAGAAAGCGAATCTCACGTTCGCTCAGGATACGTTCGGCGCGCCAGTGTGTTGAAAACATTCCGAGCGGGCGTCCCGAGCGACTCAACAGCGAAGTCGATTGCGCGCAGCGCAGGCCGTGCTGGTAGTGGATTTGATCCGAGCTGCCCGTCAGCGCGTGCGCATCGAAGTGCATGAATATCCGGCCGCCGCGAGACAACGCGATTCCGCACGGCGAATCCGATGCAGCATCCACACACGCAAAGTGATCTTCCATTTCGGGAGTGAAGCCGCGCGACGCCAGGAAGCCCAGGGTGTTCGAGGCCGGGTCCAGCAATTGAATGGTGCCGCCGTCGGCACTGGTGATTTCGATCGCCGCCAGGAGGATTTCATCGAACAACGCGGAAGGGTCATCCGCTGCGATCAGGCGAGCGGCGACATCGCGAAGCCGACGCGTGTCCTTGAGTTCGACGGCCAGATCGGCGAGCGCGCGCTCCGCAGAAATTTGCGCATCCTGCTCGCGTTTGTGATTGGACTCGGCGATGGTGACGAACTGCACGGCCGCCGCGGCGAACTTCGACAGGCTCGTGACCAGGCGCGCATCTTCAGAATCGAAATGGCGATCGGCCGTGTGCTGCGCGACCCAGACCGTGCCGATCGGCTCGTTGCCGCGATGAAATGGCACCAGCAAAACTTCGCACACCGGCTGCGACAACACGTCGATGTAGGGGAAATACCGCACCGGATCGCTCATCACCAGCATGCGGTTGACGTCAAGCACGGTCCCGCACGGGCTGAAGTGACGCGGCATGGTGTTGCCCGCGTACCGAGTGAACTCACCGGACGTCGCGACCCAACGAAATTGCGCGGCTGATCCAGTGAGATCGGGATCCAGCAGACTGATGCCTGAGGATCCCGCCTGACACAACTCACGCGCGCTGTCGACGAGCTCCTGCAGGACGAGTTGCGGCTCCTGGGCCATGACGCTGGCCAGTTTCTGCAGCACCCGATTCTCGGCGGCGAGATTGGGAGGCCGTGCCGGCCGACGCGCCAGCTCGTCGGTCGTGATGACTGATTCCACCCCAGGAGGTACGTCGCGTGTCGACGCCGTCGTGAAGCTCTGCATTGAAGGTCCCGCCGCTGACGGCAACTTGCTCGTCGCCTCAATCTTACGTCACCCGATCCTGAACGGGTGAGCCCCGCGTCGAGCCATCGCGGCTTCTGCTCCACTGGCGCAAATGCCATTTGAGGAGCTGTCGGATGATTCATGTTCAATGGGTGGGCACACGGAGCTGGGCCGTGCTGCTCGTTGCTTCGGCATTGGCGGGATGCGGTGGCGGTGGCGGCGGAAACGACCGGCCATCCGGCCCAGGACAAGATCCTCCTCCCGCTCCGGTCGGACAGCTGAGATTTTCGGCCAACACCCTGACCATCGATGAAGCCGCCGGCACGCTGACCGTGACAGTCGAGCGCACCGGCGGCAGCAACGGAGCTGTCACCGTCTCGATGTCGACGGCCAATGGCTCGGCCACCGTCGGCCAGGACTACGATGCGTTTTCGAGCACGGTCAATTTCGCCAACGGCGATGCCACGCCCAAAACCATCACGCTTCGTGTGCTCGATGACGAGCTCGATGAGCCGAACGAAACATTCGCGGTGGCGCTCTCCAATCCGACCGGTGGCGCAACGCTGGCCGATGCAGGCCAGCTCACCGTCACCATCACAGATGACGACGAAGTGCCGGTCGCAACGACGCTGGGAATCGGCTATCAAGTGAAAAAGCTGGCGTTCACCTGGGCCAGCGCCGTGGGCGCGACTTTCTATCGGCTCATGGAAAAGACTCCCGCCAATCCGGATTTCGTACAACGAGGCGCGAACATTCCCGCTACGGGCACGACCGCGCGGCTGCAGATCCCGGTGCATCTGTTCAACTGGCCGCCCGGCTCCGCAGCCACTCAATATCGCCTCGATGTTTGTAACGCCGCGGGTTGCGCTGCTTCGAATATCGTCTCGCCCGAAAGTGCCGGCTCGGCGCTGACGACTGGTTATTTGAAATCGCTGGATACCGCCGACCAGCAGTTCCTAGGCTGGAGCACTGCCGTGAGCGGCGACGGCAAGACTGTCGCGCTCGGCGCTTTCCTGGCGGACGAAGGGGCTGGGGCTGTCTATATATATTCAGCGCCGGCGCCTGGCACGGCGCCGCTGACTGAGCCCGCGCTGCTCCGTCAGCCGGTCAAACTCTCTCCGCCCGTGGAGGGAGGGGCGGGCTTCGGCTCCTCCGTGGCTCTCAGCGCCAACGGCGATTTCCTGTTCGTGGGCGCGATGTTCGAGAGCACGGAGGCGATCGAATCAGGGGCAGTGTTCGTCTACAGGCGAATCGACGGCGTCTGGACGCTCGACGCGACCATCAAGGCGAGCGACCCCGGCGAGCGCGACAACTTCGGCGAAT
>JBEVKA010000237.1:0-3030 GCA_040509855.1 Steroidobacter sp. | reverse complement strand
CCGAGTGCCAAAGAAAGATTGCGCGGCAAGCTGCTTTCTGGAAAGCCGAAGCGCTCGATGAATTGCGTGGCGTACGCGGGCCCGAGCGAATTCATCACGCGAATCGACACGAGATTGCGTGAGCGCACGAGGGCTTCGCGTAGTCGCATCGGCCCGCGAAACTCACGCGTGTTGTTCTGAGGACGCCAGCTGCCTTCGAGCGTGGGGTCTTCGATCACCAGCGGCGCGTCGTTCACGATGCTAGCTGGTGTGAAGCCTTGATCGAGCGCGGCGGAATATAGGAAAGGTTTGAAAGAAGATCCCGGCTGACGCTTCGCCTGCACCGCGCGGTTGTAGTTGCTGGCGAAATAATCGAAGCCGCCGGTCAACGCAGCAATGCCGCCGTCCTGCGGATCGATCGCAACGAACGCGCCTTGCGCTTCGGGCACCTGAACCATGCGCCAGTTGCCGGAAACTTCCTGCGCGATATAAATGATGTCGCCGACCGCGAGTACATCGCTCGTGCGTTGTAACGCCGGACCGACGCTGCCATCGGGCAGAGGATTGCGCGCCCAGCTGACGCCATTCCACCCGAGGTTGATGCGACCCGCGTTACGCGCGAATGCGCCCGCGCTTTTTTCTTCAGTCGAGATGATGACTGCTGGCTCGAGTCCGCCACGCACTGCGTAATCTTCGAGCGCTTGCGACCATTCCTTTTCGCGCGCTCCGGACGGCAGCGTCGTGCGTCCCGCCGGTCCGCGATAACCATGACGCTGATCGTATTCGAGCAGCGCGCCTCGCAATGCTTTGACAGCTGCTTGCTGGAGACGACTGTCGACGGTCGTGATTACTTCGTAGCCAGCGGTATAGGCCTCGGCGCCAAGGCGATTGAACAAATCCGCGCGCACCATTTCCGCGATGTAGGGCGCCTCGACTTCCACCGCCGGTCCGTGCAACTTCGATTCGACTGGCGAAGCCAACGCAGCGTCGTACTCCTGCTGCGTGATGAATTCTTTCTCGCGCATCCGGCGCAATACATAGGAACGACGCTGACGAGCGAGCTCGGCATTCGCAACCGGGTTGTCTCGCGACGGCAGACGGAACGTGCCCGCTATCAGCGCGATTTCCGGCAGCGTCAGCTGATCGACCGCTTTGCCGAAATAAACTTCCGCCGCCGCGCCGATGCCGTAAGCACGCTGACCCAGAAAACTCTTGTTCAGATACAGCGCCAGGATTTCCTGTTTGGTGAGTTCCTGCTCGATGCGCAGCGTGGTGAATATCTCCAGCATCTTGCGGCGATAGCTTTTCTCCGGGCTGAGGAAAATGCCGCGCGTCATCTGCATGGTGATGGTGCTGCCACCTTCGGCCTTCTCACCCGAGAGCAGGTGACGCACGATCGCGCGCAGCAAGCCGGGGTAGTCCACGCCGCCGTGTTGGAAGAACCGATCGTCCTCGGCGGCCAGCACGGCGTTAATCATCTGGCTGGGAATGGCTTCGAACGACAGCGGAATACGCCGTTGTTCGCCGAATTGAGCGATCAACCGGCCATCGCGGCTGAACACCCGCAACGGCACTTGCAGCCGAATGTCCTTGATCGCGGAAACATCGGGCAGGCTGGGGCGCAGGTATTGATAGGAGCCGAGCAAGCCGAGCACGGCCGCTCCTAGCACCCCGATAACGGCGGCCACGGTCAGCCGAAGCGGTGATTGAAAGTAAAGTCGCATGGCAACAAAAAATCCTAAGTCCTTGCTTTGCCGATTGCTATATCAAGGGGCGCTGGGCAATACTAGCGGCGAAACACCAACCTGAACGAGCAAGTTGACCGTCGAGTGAGCATTGTGCGGCGTTGCGCCACTCGTTGTCCTGGTCCCGCTCCATACCCTGGAAATCGTTTCTGAAGGCCTTCAGGTTTCACCTCACCGCACGGGATCGTGAAATCGCAAAGGTGCTTCAGGGGGAACGGCCATAACGCGCGCCTGAAGGTCAGGCGGGCAGTGATAACACTCTGATCTGCATTGGAACGCGCCAGATGAACGCGAAGCAGTGCGGTGAGGGCCGGAAATATGCAGTTTTCCTGCGGGAATACCGTGATGGTATTTCGTGAGGCTCCTCACATTCAACTTAAGTTGCGGCTGTATATAGTTGCCCCCCGTGTTTCGTGTCCGATCTCCGATCGTCACTTAAGTGTCTGATCTAGAAAGGGAACCCCAGCGTGTTTCTAACCGCCAAATCCCGGCCCCTCATCGGCCTGGATATTACTACCTCCTCGGTCAAGCTCATTGAGTTGAGCATGAGCGGCGGCCAATACCGCGTAGAGTCGTACGCCGCCGAAGCTACACCACCGAATTCCATCAACGAAAAGGCCATTGTCGACGCCAACGCCGTCGGTGACGCGATCAAGCGCGCCGTGAAGCGTTCAGGCGCGCGAGCCAAGGAAGCGGCAGTGGCGATCAGCGGCGACGCTGCGATTACCAAAGTCATTCAGATGCCGCGTACCCTCGGCGAGAACGAGCTGGAAGGCCAGGTCGAAATGCAGGCCGACCAGTACATCCCGTTCCCGCTGCCGGAAGTGAGCTTCGATTTCGAAGTGATCGGACCTTCCGAAAAAGATCCGGACATGCTCGACGTGCTGCTGGTCGCGACTCGTACCGAGAACGTCGAACAGCGCATCGCCGCCTGCGCCGCCGCCGGCCTCACCGCCAGGATCGTGGACGTCGAAGCCTTCGCGTTGGAAAACGCCTGCCGTCTGCTCACGCACCAGATGCCCGATGGCGGCTTGGGCCGCGTGATCGCGGTGGTCGACTTCGGCGCCAGCAGCACCACGTTCAGCGTGCTGCGCGATCTGAAAGTGATCTACACCCGCGATTTCGCGTTCGGCGGCCAGCAGCTCACTGAAGAAGTGATGCGCACCTATGGCCTGAGCATGGAAGAAGCCGGCCGCGCCAAGAAGGAAGGCGGCCTGCCTGGCAACTTCGAAACCGAAGTGCTCGGCCCGTTCATCGACGACATGTGCCAGCAGGTGAGCCGCTCGCTGCAATTCTTCCTGGCTTC
>JBEVKA010000236.1:0-3003 GCA_040509855.1 Steroidobacter sp. | reverse complement strand
GCAATCGCCCGAAAAATGAGGTGACATCATGATCGAAGCCTATGCATTCCTCGCGGCTTTCACGCTGCAGATCCTGGCAATGTCGGTGATTTGTCCGGCGTGGCTCGCGCGCTATCTTCGCGAGCAAGCGGCGAGTATTCCCGTCGAACGTCTTGCACAGGCCAACCCGGGAGTCGATATCGGAAAGATCGTCGAGAGTTATGTGACTCGATATCGATTGGCCAACTATGCGCTTGCCGCCCTCGGCCTGTTGTTGATGGGCTGGTTGTTCAGCTATCTGCAGCGCCCCGCTTGGGATGATGGCCCGGTCGAAACGCTGGCCGCCGTGTATTTCATGGCGCAGGCCTTGCCGCTGGCAGTGCTGGCCCTGATTGGATTCAATCATCGCGAAGCGCTCGAGCGTCTGCTCGACAGAAAACGCAAAGCCCTCCTGCAGCGCCGCAGACTTTTCGATTTCGTCTCGCCGGCCACCGTGTCGCTCGCCGTCCCGAGTTATTTCCTGTTTGTCGCGTACGTCATCTATATCGAACAGGATCCTTTTCCAGGATTTCACGGCTACATCACCATCGCGGCGATCACGCTGGTCTACGTCCTGAATGCTTTCTGCATTTACCAGCAGCTCTACGGAAAAAAGCTCAATCCATTGGAGTCGCACGCGGGCCGGGTGCACATGATCGGCGTGACGGTGAGGGCGTTGGTCTACTCGTGCATCCTGTGCGTCGCTTTCCTGACGCTCAACTTCACGCTCGTGAGAATGGATATGCAGCGGTGGGAGCCGTTCGCGCAGAGCCTCTTCTTCACGGTGTGCGCGCTCCTCAGTTTCACGGGCATCACTGCCCCGCTACGCCGGTCTGATCCGGATGTGCTCGGCGAGAACCCGGCGACCTGAGCAGCCGGGCGTGCCGCCGCGTTGAATCAGTCTGCCGGCAACGGCGGCGGTCCGTCGGGTAGATAGGCCTTGAACACCACCTTGCCGCGGCGACGTTCGAACTCGGCCCGCACATCACGCAGCGCCTGCGGCTTCTCGTACAGATCGACCATCGTCGCCGCCAGGGTTTTCGACGCGACGATCATCCCCTTGTGGCCGATGGACATTCCGGCCGTAGCGACCACGGGCCAGGCGTGCCAGGGTGCGGCCTTGGGCGACGTGACCACGGTGAGATTGAGTGTTGGCACGATCCAGCTCACGTCGCCAACGTCGGTGGAACCACCCTCTTCCACCTGCGCATCGAGCGCAACGATCTCGCGACTCATGCCGGCCTCCGGCACATCCGTCGCGGCCTGGATCTTCTTCGCGAATACGTCTTCTGCGGCGGTGAACTTGGGCGTCCCGATCCAGCGCAGATTCGCATCGAGCAGTTTGGCGCCGGCCTCATTGAGCAACACTTCCCAGACGCCTCCCAGCAGCTTCACGTCGACTTTCGTCTCCGTCATCAAAGCGGCGCCTTCCGCGATCTTGCGGATGCGCGCGAAGAGCTTTTCGACTTCGCTGCGTTGCTGATCGCGCGCCCAGAGCCACACGGCGGCGTGATCCGGCACGACGTTGGGCACGTCGCCGCCGTCGGCAATCACGTAATGCACCCGCGACGACAGCGGCATGTGCTCGCGCATGAGATTCACGCCGTGCGTGAAGGCCTCGACACCGTCGAGCGCGCTGCGGCCATTCCAGGGATCGGCCGCCGCATGGGCCGTGCGGCCGTGAAATTCGATCCTCAGATCGACCATGGCCTGGGCGGTCAGCATATCGGCATGCGACTGGTCGCCCGGATGCCAGGCGAACATGGCGTCGACGTCGTTGAACACGCCGTCGCGCGCCATGTATGACTTGCCGCCGACGGCTTCTTCGGCCGGAGTGCCGAAGAAAATCACCGTGCCTTTCAACTTGCCCGCCGCGAGCAGTTCCTTGATGGCGAGCGCGGCGCCCAGACTCGCGGCGCCGAACAGGTTGTGGCCGCAGCCGTGACCCGGCGCACCCTCGACCAGCGGACTTTGTTCGAACTGCGCCTTCTGCGAGACGCCGGGCAACGCATCGTATTCGCCCATGATTCCGATGACCGGCCGCCCGGAGCCGAACTTCGCGACGAAAGCGGTGGGCATGCCCGACACGTTGCGCGTGACGGCGAAGCCCTGTTGTTCCGCAAAATCCGCGAGCAGCTTCGAAGACTTGTGTTCGCGCAGCGCCGTCTCGGCGTAGGCCCAGACCTGGTCCGACAGATCGACCAATTGCGCAGCGTGTGTGTCGACCGCGGCGACCGCGGCGCGCTTGGCGCCGCTCGGCGAAGCGGCCACTGCATGGACGGGCCACACGGTGAGCGCGGCCACGGCGAATGACAATATTCGATTCGGCATGATTGTTCTTTTTGTGGCGGGACCCGGGCGCAGTGTAACGCGGCCCGCGACCTGCGCACTCAGATCATCTCGAGCGGGACCTTGCTTGCTGGAGCAGGAAACGCCGCATCGATCGCGCCGAAATCGTCCGCCGTCAGACGCAGCGCGAGTGCCCCATGATTTTCTCGCACGTGTTCCGCGCTGCCGGATTTCGGGATGGCGATGACGCCGGGTTCGCGCATGACCCAGGCCAGCGCCACCTGCGCGGGCGTGGCGTTGTGGCGCCGCGCGATTTCCTGCAACACGGCCGACCCGAGCACCCGGCCCTGCTCGATCGGCGAGTAAGCCATGACCGGGATATGCCTGCGTCGGCAATCCGGCAGCAGGTCGAACTCGATCCCGCGGCGAGACGGGTTGTAGAGCACCTGGTTCGTTGCGACGCCCTCGCCGGCATCGAGGTCCGACAGCTCTTCCATGTCGGACACATCGAAATTGCTGACGCCCCAATGGCGAATCTTTCCGGCGGCGGCCAGCGCCATGAAGGCAGCCAACGTTTCCTCGAGCGGCACGCCGCCGCGCCAGTGCAGCAGGTACAGGTCGATGACGTCTGTGCCGAGACGGCGCAGGCTCGCCTCGCAGGCCTTCGCGACGCCGCGTTTCGAAGCGTTCTGGGGC
>JBEVKA010000235.1:0-3972 GCA_040509855.1 Steroidobacter sp. | reverse complement strand
TGCGACTGTCGCCGATGCGATCGCATCGATCGGCTGTGTGTTGCCGGCGCTCGAAGTCGTCGGCAGTCGCATCGCTGGGTGGAACATCGACATCGTCGACACCATCGCGGACAACGCATCGTCCGGCGTGTTGGTGTTGGGCGGCCCGGCGCAACGGCTCGAAGGACTCGACCTCATCAACTGCACCATGACCATGACATTGAACGGCAGGCTCGTCTCCAGCGGCCATGGGCGTGACTGCCTCGGCGGTCCGCTCAACGCGGCGGTGTGGCTGGCGCGCCGTTCTCGCGAGCTCGGTCGGCCATTACAACAAGGCGAACTGGTGATGACGGGCGCGCTTGGACCGATGGTGTCGGTGCAGGCGGGCGACGTGGTCCACGCAACCATCGCCGGCATCGGTCAAGTCGGCGTGCAGTTCGTCTGAATCCCATCTCGATCAGGAATTCATTGAAATCATGAATGATGACGCGCAGAGCCCGGAAGGCGTTCGCCCTGAAGTTGCCGCGGCTGTCGGCGACTGGCGTGCGTATGTGGAGGCCAAGCTCGGCTTTCGCAATCACTGGTATCCGGTGCGCTTTTCTCACGAGCTGAGCGAAGGTCAGCTGACGACGGTGCAACTGCTGGGCGAGAAGCTGCTGCTCAAACGTATCGACGGCAAGGTCTATGCGATCCGCGATCGCTGTCTGCATCGTGGCGTGCCGCTGTCGCGCAAGCCCGATTGCTACACCAAGGACACCATCACCTGCTGGTATCACGGCTACACCTATCGTTTCCAAACCGGTGAGCTCGTCAACATCCTGGCGGTGCCGGACAGCCGCTTGATCGGTCGTCGCAAGATCATGAGTTTCCCGGTGGAGGAGGCGAAGGGATTGATCTTCGTGTTCATCGGCGACATCGATCCGGTGCCGCCGCTGCGTAATGATGTGCCGCCTGGATTCCTCGACGACGAGGTGATGATCCTCGGCAAACATCGCGTCGTGAATTCCAACTGGCGTCTCGGCGCGGAGAATGGCTTCGACGCCTTGCATATTTTCATTCACAAAGACACGACGCTGCGTCACTACCGCACGTTCAACTTCCCCATCGGTCACACGCCTTTGCCGGGCGCGGTCAAAGTCATCGAAGAAACAGACGGCCCGAAAGGCGTGATCGACGACTTCGCTCAACATCAGCCGGTGTGGGATGGAATCATCGACGGTCGCGTGGTGGTGCGCGGTCCGCGTTCGGAACAAGTATCCGGCACATCCGCAGCGGTCGGGACTTCGATCTGGCTGCCGGGCGTGTTGAAAGTCGAATCGTTCCCGGCACCGGGACTCACGCAGTTCGAGTGGTACGTGCCGATCGATGCCAGGACGCATCTATATGTGCAGACCATCGGCCAGGTAGCGAAGACGGAGGCGGATCGGAATCAGTTCGCCAACGATTTCGAAGCCATCTGGAAGCCGCACGGCCTCGATGGCTTCAATGCCGACGACATCTGGGCGCGCGAAGTCACCGAGCCGTTCTACGCCGACGACTACGGTTGGGTCGATGAAATGTTGTGCGAGCCGGACAGCACCATTCTCGAATGGCGTCGTCTGGCCAGCCGCGGCAATCGTGGCATCCAGACGCCGCAGGACCTGCGCTGATGAGCGAAACCTCGCGCTTCGTCGATCTCAACGGCATCCGCACTCACTATCTCGAAGCGGGCAACGGTCCCGTGCTGATCCTCATGCACGGTGGTGGCGCGGGTGCGGATGCGTACGGCAACTGGCGCGACTGCATTCCTTACTTCGCGAAAAAATATCGCGTGATCGCACCGGACATGGTGGGCTTCGGGCGCAGTGACAAGCCTTCGCCGGATAGTTACACCTACGATCAGCCGGGGCGCAATCGCCAACTGGTGAGTCTGCTCGATGCTCTGAACATCGACAAAGCGTTCCTGGTGGGCAACTCGATGGGCGGTGCGACTTGCATCGGCGCGACGCTCGAACGCCCCGAGCGCGTCGAACGTCTGGTATTGATGGGCAGCGCGGGCTTGCCGATTCCCGAAAAGCCTTCACCTCAGCTGCTGCACAACTTGAACTACGATTTTACGATGGATGGCATGCGTCGCGTGATCGCGGGGCTCACCGCGCCAGGTTACGTGCCGTCGGAAGAGCTGGTGAAGTATCGTTACGACCTGACGATGGAGCCTGCCGCGAAAGCCGCGCTCGCTGCCGTCAACGCCGAGACGCGCAAAGGCACGCTCAACTATCCGGAAGACATGCTCCGTCAGATCAAACAACCCGTGTTGATCGTGAACGGCAAACAGGATGGCGTGTCCACGCTGGCGCGAGCGTATCGTTTCCTGGAGTTGTTCGAGAACAGTTGGGGTTACATCGTGCCTCGCTGCGGCCACTGGGCGATGATCGAGCATACCGCCGACTTCTGCGGCGCCGTCGATCGGTTTTTCACGCAGCCGGTGAGCTGACGTGGCTGTTGTTCCGCGTGGCATAAATACGTTGATCGAACATTTGATCGACACGCCCGCGGATCGAGCTCTGATTCGCAACGATCCCGAGGTGTTATTCGATCGCTTCGAGATTCCGGCCGAAGTGCGAGAGACATTGCGTAGTGGCGGTCGCGACGATCTGTACCGGCTCGGCATTCATCCCAACTTCGTCATCAAGTGGCTGATCTGGTCGGGCCGGCCGACCATGCCGTTCTTTCCCATCGACTATTATTTCGCGAGGCGCTGACCATGGGCACGATCGTGGGCGCGTTCGCCATGTCGCATGTGCTGGGCTCGCCGTTCGGATTGGAGGAACAGGCCGAGCGCGTGTTCTGCGGCATGCGTGAGCTGGGTCGCCGCTTGCGCGAGACACGGCCGACGGTGCTGGTCGTCATCACCAGCGATCATCTCAACAACTTCAAGCTCGGCGAGCCGATGCCGTTCGCGATCGGTACGGCGGATATTTATACGCCCTATGGTGACATGGGATTGTCGACGGAGCCGATCGCTGGCAACGCCGGGTTCGCCAATGGCTTTGTGACATTCGCGGCTCAGCGAGGTTTCGCACTGGCCAAGCCGCCACGCTTGCGGCCGGATCACGGTGTGATGATCCCGCTGGGCATTGTGGATCCGGCGCGTGAGATTGCGGTCGTACCGCTATACGTGAATACGGTCTACACGCCGGCGCCGACGCCCGAACAAAGCTGGCGATTGGGCGAGCTGTTGCGCGAGTACGTGACGAATGTTTCTTCCGGCGACGAACGAGTTGCGCTGCTCGCCGGCGGCGGTTTGTCACATTGGCTTGGCGTGCCGGAGGAGGGCCGCGTCAATGAAGCGTGGGACCGCTGGTTCATGGACGTGCTGGCGCATGGGCAGGGTCAGGGACTGTCTCAGCTCACCAACGAGCAAATCCTGATCGACGCCGGCAATGGCGGCCTGGAAGTGAACGCGTGGATCACGGTCGCCGGCGCGGTGCCCGACGCCACCGGCGAATGTTTGTTCTACGAAGCCATCCCCGCCTGGGCCAGCGGCATGGCGGGGATGAGCTTCAACGTCGGTTAAGCCGCGAGTCCGAGTTGCTTCAGCAGCGGCTCGATCCGGGGCTTGCGGCCGCGGAACTCGACGAACGCGTCCATCGCGTCACGGCTGCCGCCCTGTTCGAGAATCGCCGACAGGAAACGGTTCGACACGTCGCGATTGAAGATGCCGCCTTCTTCGAAGGCGCTGAACGCATCGGCGGCGAGCACTTCCGCCCACTTGTAGCTGTAATAACCCGCTGCATAGCCGCCGGAGAAAATGTGCTGGAAGCTGTGCGGGAAGCGGTTGAACTCGGGTGGCTTTACCACCGCGACTTGTGAGCGCACCTCGGCGAGCGTCTGCATGATCTTGCTCGGCGCATCGGCAACGAACTCGCTGTGAATGCGCAGATCGAACAATGCGAACTCGAGCTGTCGAACCGTCTGCATGCCAGCCTGGAACGTGCGTGTGCCGAGCAAGCG
>JBEVKA010000234.1:0-25900 GCA_040509855.1 Steroidobacter sp. | reverse complement strand
TTTCACCTTCGGTTATCTCTGGCGCGTGAGACGTTTACTCGGCGAGGAACATACGCTCGGCGATGTGGACCTGCGCTCGCACGTGCTGAATGTTTCGCATGGCTTCTTGAATGGCGATCGCGTCACCGCGTATGCGTACCTGCTCGACTTCGACAACCCCGCGATGCTCGCGAGCTCGACCAAATCCTTCGGTGTGAGCTACGACGGCGGTATCGACGTCGGCACGCAAAGATTATTTTATCGCGGCGAGTACGCGGACCAGTCCGACTATGGCGACAATCCCAACTCCATCGACGCCTGGTATGCGAACGTCGAGCTGGGCTGGCGCTTCACCAATCAATGGGTGCTGACGGCTGGAAACGAACGTTTGAGCGGCGACGGACGGTTCGCGTTTCAAACGCCGCTAGCGACGCTGCATAAATTCAACGGTTTCGCGGACATCTTCGCAACGGGTACGCCACCGACGGGCCTGGAGGATTATTACGTTCGCGCCTCCGTGCCGATTCTCGGCGCGCGCTTCAACGCTGCCTGGCATAACTTTCGCGCGGACGAAGGCGATGCTCGCTATGGCGAGGAGTTGAACGTCGAACTCAACTGGCGCTTGAACAGTCACTGGATGGTCGGCGCCAAGTACGCCGACTATCAGGCCAAGGATCTGGCAGTGGACACGCGCAAGGCGTGGTTGTGGGTCGAAGCCAGTTTCTGAGCAGCCTTCGTTACTCGTGACGGAGTGCTTCCACCGGCTTGGCGCGCGCCACCATCGCTGCGTGGCCAGCAACAGTGGCAAGCGCGATGACCAGCGCCAGCGTGCCGGCGATGAGGAAGATCAGCACGCTCATGTCGGTGTGATAGGCGAAGCCTTGCAGCCAGCGCTGCATCACCAGGTAAGCGCACGGCCAGGCGATGAGATTGGCCCAAAGCACCGGACGCGCGAATTGCCAGCCCAGCAACAGCAGAATGTCGCGACGGCGCGCGCCCATCACTTTACGCAAGCCGATTTCCTTGGTGCGTCGTTCGGCGGTGAAGATCGCCAGACCGAGCAAGCCGAGCGCGGCCAGCACCACGGACACACCCGAGAACAAAGAAAAGATCGTCGACTGAGTGACGACGTCTACATATAAGTCGTTGACGTATTGATCGAGAAACGTACCGCCGAAGCGCCGGTCGGAGCGTTGTTCCCACAAACTGCTCGCGGCGGCGAGAGTGTCTTGCATCGCCCCGCCTTCGAATCGCAGCACCGTGCGTCCGAAGGTCGACGGATCGACGTAGTAAGCCGTCGGCTCGATCACATCGCGCGCCGATCCGATCGAGAAATCCGGCACGACACCGACGATCGTGGAACTGGCGGGAGCGAGCGCTTCGACCTGGCCGTGGACAAAGGTGATCCGTTGCCAGCGTACGAACTTCCCGATCGCCTGGTCGGCAGATGCATAGCCCAGGGCACGCACTGCCGATTCGTTGATGACCAGCGCTGGATTTTCCTGAGCCCCGCTGTCCTTGCCCAGCACGTCGTCCTGGCCATATTGTTTTGAGAGCAGGCGGCCGGCGAGCGGCTGAATGTCGAAGACATCGAAGAAGGGATAATCGATGGTCGCCGCACGAGTGCTGACGGTGCCGCCGCCGTCCGGCTTGGAGAAGTTGGCGGAGAAGTGGCCGAAGCCGAGCGCGGATTCCGATGCGCAACTCGCCGCTCGTATTCCTTCGATGTTCGGGACGCTTTCCACCACTGCGCGCGGGCAACCTGCCCCCTGGTTGCCGAGAAAGATCTGATCCGTCGGCAGGTGCAACCGTTCTTCGATCGCGAAACTGATCTGGCGATGGACCGTCAGCGTCGCCACGATCAGCCCGATCAGGACCGCGAATTGAAACACCACCAGCATCTGCCGCGCCCGGCCGGAATTCGGCAGCAGCGTCACGCCCCTGAGCACGGCATTCGGCTTGAAACGCGATAGATAGAACGCTGGATATGCGCCGGCGGCGAGGCCCGTAACGACCGTCAAGCCCAACAATCCGAGCAGGAGCGCCGGATCGGAGAAGTAGTCGAGCGCCAGGTCACGTCGCAGAAAATCGTTGAAGGCGGGTAGCACGAGTTCCAACGCGATGACGGCTGGTATCGAGGCCAGCGCCGCATAGAACAGGCACTCGCCGGTGAACTGAATCATGATCTGACGTCGAGTGGCGCCGACCGCCTTGCGTACGCCAACTTCAATCGCGCGCCGCGCGGCACGAGCCGTCATCATGCTGACGAAATTGCCGCAGGCCAGGATCAGGATGAGCACGGCGACGCCGATCAGTGCGTGCAACACGCGCACGTCCGCCGATGGTTTCAATTCGCCGATGCTGCGTGGCTGCAGATGAATGTCCGCAATCGCAGTGAACGTAAACGCATAGACATCGGCGACGCGCACGCCGTTTACCACCCCAGGAATGTGAGTGTCGGTGAACGCACGCAACCTCGGTTTCAAATCATCGATGCTCGCATCGGCACGTAGTCGGATGTATGTGTATGCATTCTCGCTGCGCAACGCTCCAGGTTGGCTTTGCGCGGCAGCCTGGGTCGACAGGAAAGAGAACGAGGCGATTCCTGGCAGGAACACTTCGCAATCGAGGTGGCTGTTGGAGGGAAGATCTTCGACGACCGCCGTGACACGCATGACGGCCGTGTCGCCGACGCGCAGCGTCGAGCCAACGACGTTCTCGCGTCCCAGGAGTTGTCGGGCA
The DNA here is from genome assembly GCA_040509855.1 of Steroidobacter sp. Classification (GTDB taxonomy): domain Bacteria; phylum Pseudomonadota; class Gammaproteobacteria; order Steroidobacterales; family Steroidobacteraceae; genus Steroidobacter. Next base: position 23,179 of record JBEVKA010000234.1, on the reverse strand, counting down.
GCGCGACGTGTCAGCACCAGCTTGTCGGGACTGCTCAATGCGTCTTTGAGGTCGCCCGCGACCACGCGCAGTGGAAACATTTCGAAAAAATTCGGATCCGTCCAATAGGACGACAGTACTGCGCCTTGATTGTCTCCCTGCCGATACAAACGAATGTTGCTGGGAGCGATGCGTGTTGCTGCTTCGATCTCGGGAAAGGCCAGCGTCAGCGCCTTGGCGTCGACGGCCGAAGACACGCTCAATCGCATCTCGCCGCGGCCGGGCGGCTTCACCATCTCGCCAACCTGGTAGATACGCTCGTGATGAGGAATGAAACGGTCGTAGCCGAACTCGTCGCGCGCGTACAGCGCGATCAGGATGGCAGCGGCGAATCCCAGCGACAGTCCGAACAGATTGATGAGCGTGTAGGCGCGATTGCGCAGCAGGTTGCGGATCGCGGCGGCGAAATAGTTGGCTAACATGCCAGTGCGATCTCCTGGTCCTCGACGATGCGCCCGTCGAGCATGTGGACGATGCGGCGTGCCCGGTGCGCATGCTCCGCCGAGTGCGTGACCATGACGATCGTGGTTCCGGAGCGATTGATGGCGTCGAGCAGATCGAGCACCGCGTCGCCGTTCGCCGTGTCGAGATTTCCCGTCGGCTCGTCGGCGAGCAGCAGTTTAGGTCTTGTGACGAGTGCCCGCGCCACCGCCACGCGCTGCTGCTGACCGCCGGACAATTGTTTCGGCATGTGATGTTCGCGATGAGCAAGGCCAACTCGTTCCAGCGCTTCGGTGACGCGGCTGCGCCGCTCGGCGCGTGGAATGCCTCCATAGAGCAACGCGACTTCGACGTTCTCGGCCACGTTGAGATCTTCGATGAGATTGAAGCTTTGAAATACGAAGCCGACGCGTGAGCGGCGGCGCAGAGTGAGTTGTTCTTCCAGGCAACGGGCGACGTCCTCGCCCATGAACCAGTAGGCGCCGGTGCTGGGACTGTCGATGAGTCCCAACACATTGAGCAGCGTCGACTTGCCGCAGCCGGACGGGCCCATGATGGCCAGATACTCTCCCGCTCGCACATCGAGCGAGACATCGTCGAGCGCGGCGGTTTCGACTTCGCTGGTGCGATAGGTCTTGCAAACATGTTCGAGCTTCAGCATGGCGTCTCCCATTGCACGAATCAGCGAGTCAGGACGATGCGGTCTGCCTGGTGCAGGCCGGTGTAGTCGGAGGTGATGACGCGATCGCCCGGAGCCAGCCCGCTCAGCACTTCGAGCTGCTCGATCGAACGCCGTCCGAGCTGGATGGTCCGGCGTTGCGCCGATTCGCCATCGGGCGCAACCACGAATACCCACGCGCCGCCGGTGCGTTCGATGAACGGACCATTCGGAAGGATCACCGCGTCCGTGTCTCCTCCGAGCCGCAATCGACCTTGCGCCGTGGCGCCGGCGACGAGTGCATCGGGCCGCGCGGCGCCGAAATCCAGATCGATCTGGAACTGGCCATCGCGAACTTGAGGAGAAACCCGGCGCACGGTGAGATCGACCGGCTGGCCATTGAGCTCGACGCTCGCCGTCTGACCGGCGCGCACGCGGGGCAAGTAGAACTCGTCGATGTCCGCGACCAGTTTCATGCCCGCGTCGGGAGTGACTTCCGCGAGCCGCTCGCCGGGGCTGCGATTCTCACCAACTTTGAGATCGAGCGCTGCGACCAGGCCGGAGACCGGCGCGCGGATCACGAGGCTGTCGAGCTTGTCGTGAACCACTGCGAGATTGGCGCGAAGGTTTTGCAGCTGGCGATGTATGTCCGGCAGCAAGCGCTCGCGCAACTGGGACTGGCGGCGATTGCTGTCGGCCTGGATCGGCTTGAGCTTGTTGTAATAGGCGAGCTCATCGGCGATCTCGTCCCGCTGCTCGCGCGAGAGCAAACCCTTGCCGGCGAGATTCTCGCGTCGATCCACCGCGCGTTGCAGGTGCAGGATCTTGTAATCGATCTCCGCCAGTCCACGCTCGTTGGCCAGATGATTCTGTTCCAGCGCGATTTCATTCTGTTGCAGTTGTGAGATGGCCTGATTGAGCTGCGATTCCTGCTGAATGACTTGCAACGCCAGGTTGGTATTGCTGAGCTCGATGAGCGGCTGGCCGGCTTCGACCGTGTCTCCCGCCTCGACATAGATGCGATCCACGCGGCCACCGTCGATGGCGTCGATATAAATCGTTTCGCGAGGCGCCACTCGCGCGTTCACCGGGACCAGGTCTCGAAACAAGCCGTGTGAAATAGTCGTCACGGAGACTTGTTCGAGCGGCACTCGCAATGTTCGGCCGTTCGTGTCCGCGATCAGCTTGACGATCAGCAGCGCCACCGCGCCGATCAGCACAGCGGCCGCGCCGATCCTGGCGGCGAGCGGTAAACGTCGCGGCGACCAGCTCGAATGTTCGATCCGCCGGTCCATCGCCGGACCGGGTATCGAAGGATGGGACGTAGGAACCGCCACTGTCGGCCACGCGCGCGTCAACGCGGCTTGCGCTTGAGTTTTTCGACCAGCAGCTTGAGCTGATCCGGGCTCACGAAGCCCGCATCGATGAGGCTCATCAGCATGCGCTCGATCGACCCGCCGCAGTAACGCTGGATGATGTCCTGCACGGCGCTGGCCGCCGTCGAATCGGATGTTTCCTCGGCGCGATACACGAACGTTCCGTTCACCACCGAGTGATTCACATAGCCTTTTTCTTCCAGACGCCGGAGCACGGTGCGAATGGTGGCGTCCTTCAGCTCGCGCGCGAGTTGCTGCCGAACCGCGTATGCAGTCATCTCTCCATGTCGCCACAGGATGGTCAGCAGTTCGTGCTCCAGGTCGCCGAGCGCCGGGCGAGAGGCGTGCTTCATGGTGTGATTCCGTGTAACATGTGACGAGTTGTAACACCTGGAGGCGTGCGATGGCAATCACTCGATTGCGAATGCATGTGGGCTCTCGTGGCTAAATTGATCGGCCGCGACGGCGGCCCGCTATTTGTTACGGATCGAGCGTGGCCGCGATTTGCTTGATCTCGTCCGCTGAGTGTTCGCCCGCGAGCGGTGTTCTCGGCATGAGATAGCGCCCCATGGTCAGGCCACCGATGAGCACCGGCTCGTAGCCCACTTCGCGTATCAAACCAGATGCGACCGCGATGGCTTGTTTGTCATCACCGGCGATCGGCATTCCAACTTTGCCCGCTTCTTCATGCGCGGAGCCCATGCGAGCAGCGCCGATGGCATTGAATGCACGCACGATTCGTGTACCTGGAAGCAACTCCGCGGACGTGACGCCTGCACCTTTCTCGCGAGCCTGGGTAGCGATCTCGCCGTCGCGTGACGGGAAAGGATTGCACGCATCGATAATGATTTTGCCGTTGAGTTGTTGTTCGAGGCTCTTGCCCAACTCAGGCAGCGCGCCGTAGGGAACAGCGATCAGAATGACATCGCCGAAGGCCGCGGCTTCTTTTGGCGTTCCTGCGCGCGCCTTGCCACCGATCTTGGACGCCAGCGCCTTGTCGTTGTCCAGGTTGCGAGAGGAGAACATCACCTCATGACCTTTGCTGACCCAAGTGCGACCGATTGCGCCGCCGACTTTGCCCGAACCTATGACGCCGATGCGAGCATTCGTCGAGTCCGCTGCGTGCACGGGCAGGTGCTCGCTCATCATCAACGCGCCGGTCGCACCGGCGAACGCGATGAATCGACGGCGGTTCAGAGTCGTATGTTTGATGGTCATGGCGGCCTCACTCGGACACGGCGAGCTTCGAGCGTAGCTCTCCGTGACCGAGCTGGCCAGTTACAAAACCGTCCCGCGCAACGCGCGAGACGGTTGTTTTCAGAACGTACCGCTCTGCGTGTACTGAGCGCCGCCCGTTGTATAAGTGACCGTGTATGTATCGCCACTGGTTGGATGAGCCGTGCCGTTTCCGCTGGCTTGCACGGCGAATTGCCGGGCAGTGGCCGGGCTCAATGTCTGGCCAGAGGCGAGTATGAATTGATAGGTAATGGCCGAGGATGTGCTGCTGTTGCTTTGCTGAACCTGGCCGCCGACGTTGTTCCACATGCCGCTGTAGCTCACGCCCCCGGTTCTCTGCACGATTACCGTAACGGCCAGCGCAGTGAGCGAATTCGTGTTCGCCACGCGGACCTGCAGCTCGTTGAACCAGCCGCCCGAGCTTGCCACCACAGGCGTGACTGTGACTCCACCGTTACCCCCTGGTTGGCCGCCAGTAGCGGCTTGAGTCACTTGAATCGTGCGCGACAGGCTGGCGCCACTCACAGTGACGACGCCGGTGCGAGCAGTCGTTGCTGTATTCGCGGTGGCGCTCACCGTGACGTTGCCATTGCCCGAACCCGCGGCAGGCGAGACCGTCAGCCAACTCGCGTTGTCGGTTGCTGACCAACTCACATTCGCTGTAACAGCGACATTTGCATTGCCTGCGCCAGCAGTGAAAGACAGCGTAGTCGGCGACACCGTCAAATTGTTTGAAGGCGGTGCGAACACCGTGGCAGGCACCGCCGTCGCCGTGATGCCATTGCTGCCGTTGATGAGAGCATTGCCCCAGCTCGTCAGCGTGGTGCTGAAGTCGGTGACGATGTCGAGCTGCGTACAGCACGAGCCATTGCCGGACCATGACCATCCCAAGTAGCCCAGCCCGCGCTGCTGAGCCTGCGCCATGATCGCCGCTTCATCGACCGGCTGTCCGTTGTGGTCGCCGCCGAATTCGCCGACCACCAGTGGCAGGCCCATGTCCGCGAACGCTTGCATATAACTCGATACCGTCGAGACGTTGGGATACACCTCGTACATGTGCACGGAGAAGGTGATATTGCGCAATGGATCGGCATTGAAGATCTGTTGCGCGGAGTTGCGTAGCGTGCTCGACCAGTCCTGGCCCCAGTTGGCGGCGTCCACCATCAGGTTGTGGGTCAGGCCGGCATTGCGGAGCGCTTGTATCGACGCGATGGTGTCGTTGACGTAATTGGCGGACGAGTTGTTGCCGAACGGCTCGTTGGCGATGTTGATGATGACGAAATCTTCCTGGCCGTTGATGGCTGCTCGTACGTCGGCGCTGGTCCAGTACGACACGGCATTGGAAATGGGCACGGCGGCGGATGAGTCGCCCCAGCCTGTTGAGTCGTGCACTTCCAGCACGGCGATCATCCGACGGTCCTTGCACCATTGAATGAGCTGCGCGATCTCCGGCCCGTTGATGCGCGTCCATTGGCCGCCGGTCGTGAGCACGATGCGAACTGTATTCGCACGCGTCGCGGCCATGTTGGCGAAGTCCTGCTGAGTCTGCGCCGGATAGCGATGCGTGTACCACGCGAACGGATAGTTGATGCCGCGCATGACGAACGGCGTGCCGTTGTCGTCCATGAGGCGTCCGTTCTGAATGAAAAAACCAGCGTTGCTGGTGAGTGGCGCGAGCAGCAGCAGTGCCGTGAGCCACAACATGATTCCTCGAAGCACGCGTTCCATGTGAACCTCCATTGGTTCCAAGCGAGGCGCCGGGCAAGCCTTGCCCGCGGGCGCCGACTTCCGTGGCAGCCCCGTCACTGACCTAATTTAATACAACAAATTTATTTAATCACGGTTCGGAGACTAGCGCTGGACAAAGGTCGGCGCAAACATATTTCGGCCGTTAAGTAGCGCGGGAAATCTTCGCCAGCGTGCGCAGGAAGAATTCGAACTGGCGGCGCTGCACGTACGGAATCGGCCCGGTGGAGCGGCCGACGCTGTGCTCGCCGCCAGGAACGATCAGCAGCTCGAAGTCCTTGTCGGCCTTGATGAGCGCAGCCACGACTTGCAGGGTGGATGCCGGATCCACGTTCGAATCCTGTTCGCCGACGATCAACAGCAACTGGCCCCGCAGTCTGGCCGCGTGATCGACGCCGGAAGCGGCGGCGTAACTTTCATCGACCGGCCAGCCCAGCCACTGTTCGTTCCAGCTGAGCTTGTCCATGCGGTTGTCGTAGCAACCCGCGTAGGCGACCGCGGCCTTGTAGAAGTCAGGATGAAACAACAGCGCGTTGAGAGCGCTCTGGCCGCCGGCCGACGCGCCGTAGATGCCGACGCGGCTGATGTCATAGGCCGGATCGCGAGCGGCGAGCGCCTTGTGCCACAGGATTCGATCGGCAAAGCCCGAGTCCGCCAGATTCTTCCAGGCGACGTCGTGGAATGCCTTGGAGCGGTTCGCGGTGCCCATGCCGTCGATCTGGACCACGATGAAGCCGAGGTCGGCCTGCGCCTGCATGCCGATCACCTTGTCGCCGCCGGAATGAAAGCCGAACGGCCAGAAGCTCTTGGGCACGAAGCTGTCGTGCGGACCGGCGTAGATGTTCTCGATCACGGGATATTTCCTGGCGGGATCGTAGTCGCGAGGGCGTATCACCAGGCCCCAGATGTCGGTGACGCCATCGCGTCCTTTGGCGACGAAAGGTTCGGGTGCTTTCCATCCGGCGGCTGTGAGTCGCGAGATGTCGCCGCGTTCGAGTGTCGCGATCAATGTGCCGTCGGCGCGGTGAAGTTCGGAGACGGTTGGCATGTCCACGCGTGAGTACGTGTCGACATAGGCGGACCGGTCGGGAGCGAAGCGCACTTCGTGCGTGGCGTCGGCAGTGGTCAACCTCGTCAGATTCGCGCCGTCAAAGTCGACGCGGAATACGTGTTTGAAATATGGATCCCTGCCTGCATCCATGCCGCTTGCCGAAAACCAGATGCGTCGCTGCTTGTCGTCCACTTCGAGCACGTCGCGCACTACCCAAGGCCCGCGGGTGATTTGTTTGAGCGCGCCGGTCGTGGCGTCGGCGAGATAGAGATGGCGCCAGCCGTCCCGTTCCGAAATCCATAGAAGCTCGCGTCCGTCGTCGCCGACGTCGTGGCGATAACGCCGATCCGCGTAAACAAAGGTTTTCGCATCTTCCGTGACCACGGCCTTCGGCGTGCCGGTGGCACCGTCCACCTCGATCACTCGCGCCTGGCCATGGCCGCGCCGCTGATAGTCGAAGACGAAGGTGCGGCTGTCGTTGCGCCATTCCGGCTGAGACAGCCCATACGGATTCGGAAACAATGCGTTGTCGATTTCGATCCGGCGGCGCTCGCCGACATGAAACAAAACCGGCTGTTCGATATCCACGGCATCGCCCGGCTTGGGATAGAGCTGCGTGCGCACCGCGGGCTGCAATTGATCGCTGGGCGCCGCTTCAACGCGCGTGACTTGACGTGGAAACCCGGGTCGCACGCGGTAGGCGACGAGACGCGTCGAATCCGGCGACCACGCGATCGTCTCCGGGTCGTAGAAGTTGCCGGGCGTGCCGTCGATGCTGAGCGCGATGGTTTGTTTCGATCCCACGGCGCGAACGACGATGTTGTCGTCCTCGACCAGCGCTTCCCATTTCTCATCGGGTGATTTGCGAGGAGGGTTGTCCGCCGGAACCTTCAGGTCACGCACCACGCCGAAAGCGCGTGGACGCTCTTGGTCCTCGGGCTCGGCCTCGTCACATTCATAAGTCGGGATCTCGCAAATCCAGGACGCATCCGCGAGGGTGATCGCGATCGAGCGGTTGTCTTCGGCGTACTCGAATGTTTCGAACGGCAGGCGCAGCGGCTGGTAGGTTTGTTTGGTCGCTTCGCCGAGTGCGCCGGCGAGCTTAGCCGCGTCGAAGGGAGCGCGTTTCTTCAGCGTGCGTGCATCGACTTCCACGAACGCGAAGCCGCCTTCGACGGTTTTGCGATAGTGGAAGCGCTTGCCGTCATGAGTCCACTCGGCGGGCTCGGCAAGGTCACGCGTGAGATACATCCAATCGTCGCGAAGCGAGACCGAGCGGCGAATCGCCGCGGCGTCCGGTTCGGCGGCCAGGGATGTCGTCAGTGTCAGCGTCAGTAACGCGAACGCGGTGGCGAGGGCTCTCATGATGGGTACCTATAGTACCTTCATCGAGCCGTCCCGAGATCAATCCGGCCCGGCGAGCGCGGCCCAGAACGAGTCGTAGTCCTTCAATACCGCGGGATTCTCTTTCACGATGCCGACCACCTGGCGCGGAATGAGCTTGAGATGATCGATCATTCCCTGTTCATTCATGCCATTGGCGCGCGCGAACTCACGAAACAGAGCGAACGATTTCGCTTCATAGGCGTCGACGTCGATGTCTGTCCCATGCGCGAAGGTCGTTGTCGTGAGATCGTAGTACGCACGCATGTGGGGCGATCGTTTCCATTCGCCGGCGCCTTGGATATCGACCGTCGTCGGCTGGGCGGCCGATTCATTTCGAGGCGAGTGCCGCGGTCCATGCGCGCAGGCGGCGATCGCCAGCACCGTCGCGATTGCCGAGATGCTTGCAAACATAACGCGTCTCATCGCTTCCTCCATGGCTCCTACCTACGTCACGCGGATTGTGTCACGTACACCCGGCGGCCGCCCGGCTGTCGTTGAATTAACTGCATACATAATTCGCCTGAATTCTGCGCGCATCGGGCTCCGAAATTCATCACTGGCGCGATAAGCTAGCCGGCGCGCAGTGACGCAGCGGCCCCGGCAGGCGCCCCGCGTCGCCCACCAATATTCAGCGAAAAGGGGCCCGGCGCCGATGTCTCAAGAGAATTCCGTGCTCGTGGAAGTCGCCGGCACGGCGCTGCTTTCGACTGACGGTCACGATGAATACCGGCGCAAGCTGGCGCGGATCACGCTCGATTCGATGGTGCAGTTCGTGGGCCTGCTGGACGCGAACGGCACGGTGCTGGAGATCAATCGAGTCGCGCTGGATGCTGTCGGCATCGCGCTCGCGGAGGTGGAGGGCAAGCCGTTCTGGACCACGTTCTGGTGGCAGGTGTCGCCGGAGATCAACGCCGAGCTGAAAGAAATGATCCGGCGCGCGGCGCAGGGCGAGTTCGTGCGCTGGGACGCGGAGATCTACGGCCGGGCGGGCGGCAAGGAAACCATCATCATCGATGCCTCGCTGATGCCGGTGCGAGACGACCGGGGCAAGGTGGTGTTCATCACCGCCGAGGGCCGAGACATCACCGAAAAAAAGGCTTATGAACGCGAAATCGCGCGTCAGCGTGAAGAGCTGGCGAAGCTCGACCAGCTCAAGACCCAGTTCTTCGCCAACATCAGCCATGAATTCCGCACCCCGCTGACGTTGATGCTCGGTCCGCTGGAGGACCTGCTGGCCGGCGCCGATGAGCACTTGAGCGCGGCTCAGCGCGAGCGCCTGGACATGATCCATCGCAATGGCTTGCGCATGCAGAAGCTGGTGAACAGCCTGCTCGACTTCTCGCGCGTGGAAGCCGGGCGCATCGAAGCCGTTTATGAGTCGGTCGAGCTCGGCTCGCTCACGGCCGATCTGGCCAGCAGCTTCCGGGCCGCATGCGACAAGGCAGGCATCGAGCTGGTCGTCGACACCGCCGGTTTCGAGGGCGAGGCCTACGTCGATCGTGCGATGTGGGAAAAGATCGTGCTGAACCTGGTGTCGAACGCCTTCAAGTTCACGCTCGAAGGACAGATTCGCGTGTCGCTCACGCGCGTGGAAGACCAGGCGGTGCTGCGCGTTCAAGACAGCGGCACCGGCATTCCCGAAGCCGAGCTGCCGAAAATCTTCGATCGCTTCCATCGCGTGGCGAACCCGCACGCTCGCACGCATGAAGGCACGGGCATCGGTCTGGCCCTGGTGCAGGAACTCACGCGACTGCATGGCGGCGGCATCGAAGTCGAGAGCACGCTTGGGAGCGGCTCGGTCTTCAGTGTGTCGATTCCGTTAGGATCGAAACATCTGCCCACCGCTCACGTTCATGACGCCCGATCGCAGAGCTCGACGGCCACGCGAGCCGATGCGTTCGTCAGCGAAGCATCGCGCTGGCTGCGCGACGCAGGCGATCCGGAAGAGCAGGCCATCGCGCGATCGCCATATCGTCTATTAGTCGTCGACGACAATGCCGACATGCGCGACTACCTGCAGCGTCTGCTGACTTCGCGCTACGACGTCGATCTGGCGGGCGACGGACTGGAAGCGCTGGCGGTCGCGGGCCAGCGCGCACCCAATCTGATCCTGACCGACATCATGATGCCGCGTATGGACGGATTCGAGCTGCTGCAGCGGATCCGTGAGCACGAGACGTTGCGCGCCGTCCCGGTAATCATGCTGTCGGCGCGAGCCGGAGACGAGGCGCAGGTCGAAGGACTGCAGACCGGTGCGGACGATTATCTGGTCAAGCCGTTCAGCGCCCGCGAGCTGCTCGCACGAATCGCGACCAATCTCGAACTTGCTCGCATGCGCACTCAGCATGCCGTGCAGATGAGCGAGGAAGCGCAGCGGCTGCGGATATTGAATCGGGCCGCGGCGTCGATCGCGGCCAACCTGGAGCTGGAGCCGCTGGTGCAGACCGTTACCGACGCGGCGAGAGAATTGACGAACGCGGAATTCGCGGCGTTCTTCTACAACGTCACCGACGAGCGGGCCGAGTCTTATCAGCTCTACACGCTGTCCGGCGCCAGGCGGGAAGATTTCGAGAAGTTTCCTCATCCGCGTAACACCCAGGTGTTCGCGCCGACCTTCAACGGCGAAGGAATCGTTCGCTCGGGCGATATTCGCAAGGACGCGCGCTATGGCAAGAACGCGCCGAATTCCGGACCGCCGCCCGGACATTTGCCGGTTGTCAGCTATCTCGCGGTTCCGGTGATCGCGCCCGCCGGCAACGTCATCGGAGGTTTGTTTCTTGCGCACTCGCAGGAGAATCGATTCACGGAACAGGACGAGCTGGTCGTTGCGGGTATTGCCGCGCAGGCGGCGGTGGCTTTCGAAAAAGCGAGCCTCTATGCGGCTGGCAAGCGCGCCCAGGCTGAATTGCAGCGGCTCAACGAATTGCTAGAGCAACGTGTCAGCGCGGAGATGGCGGGCCGCAAGTTGCTGGCCGACATCGTCGAGGGTACGGATGCATTCGTGCAGGTCGTGGACCTGGACTTTCGCTGGCTGGCCATCAACAAGGCCAGTGCCGATGAGTTCGAGCGCATCTATGGCAAGCGCCCGCAGTTGGGCATGAGCATGGTGGATGTGCTCGACGCCTGGCCGGAGCATCAGCAGGCGGTCCGCGAGGTCTGGAGTCGGGCGCTGGCCGGCGAGGAGTTCACTTCGGTCGGCGAGTTCGGCCATTCGTCCCTGGACCGGCGCTGTTATGAAATGAAGTTCAACGTACTGCGCGACAAATCCGGGCAACGGATCGGCGCGTATCAATTCGCATACGACGTGACCGAACGGCTGCACAGCGAGGCGAAGCTCGCCGAAGCTCAGGCGGCGCTGCGCCAGGCGCAGAAGCTCGAAGCGATGGGCCAGCTCACTGGCGGCGTGGCGCACGATTTCAACAATCTGTTGACGCCCATCATCGGCAGCCTGGATCTGTTGCAGCGTCGGAACATCGGCGGTCAGCGCGAGCAGCGCTCCATCGCCAATGCGTTGCAGTCCGCCGAGCGGGCGAAAACGCTGGTTCAGCGACTGCTGGCCTTTGCACGGCGCCAGCCGCTGCAAACAAATGCGGTCGATGTCCGGTCGGTCATCGATGGTATGGCGGAGCTGGTGGGCAGCATTTCGGGTCCGCAGATCAGCGTCGCGATCGATGTGCCGGAGGCCTTGCCGTATGCACTGGCCGACGCGAACCAGCTGGAGATGGCGATCCTGAACTTGAGTGTGAATTCGCGTGATGCGATGGAACGCGGCGGAACCCTGCGAATCTCGGCGCGCGCCAACGTGCTCAATGCGCGGAACTCGATGTCGCTGCCGCCAGGAAACTACGTGTGTATTTCGGTCGCGGACACGGGCGTCGGCATGGACGAGCAGGTCATGGCACGCGCCATCGAGCCATTCTTTTCCACCAAAGGTATCGGCAAGGGCACGGGTCTCGGGCTGTCGATGGTGCATGGCCTGCTGTCGCAGCTGGGTGGCGCGATGACGATCTCCAGCCGGCCTGGCGTCGGCACCAACGTGACGCTGTGGCTGCCACAAACCGACGAAGCGCTGCCAACGGTTCCGGATCTCGACGCGCAGGGCGCGAACGCGGGCGTGCGAGCGACCAAGAGAATCCTGCTCGTGGATGACGAGAAACTGGTGCGCGAAAGCGCCAACGACATGCTGACCGATCTCGGCTTCACCGTGATCGAAGCGGAGTCCGCCGAAGCAGCGCTACAACAGCTGGAGGGCGGCCTGCAGGTCGACATCCTGGTGACCGATCATCTGATGCCGGGCATGAGTGGAGTCGAGCTGGTGCATGCGGTGCGTGAGCGGTGGCCGCGTATACGAGCTGTGATCGTTTCCGGATACGCCGACATCGATGGCATGGCGGCGGACCTGGAACGCCTGAGCAAGCCGTTCCGCCAGTCCGAGATCGCATCGCTACTGAATGGCTGAGATGCAAGCACTGGCGGAGCTCATCGCCGTCCATCTATGGGCGGTGCTGTTCGTCATCACGTTCGTGATGTTGCTGCTGACGTGGCTGCTGTGGTCCGGCTTGCAGCGACATGGAACCCAACTCATCTCACTGTTGCAGAGGTGGGCCGATCGCATCGGCCCGCACGCGCAGCGGCTGCCAATACCCAAGGCGGTGCGCGGAACATGGGAGATGGTTCGTCGCCTCGGGCTGCAAGTGTTGGTGAGCATGGCCGTTGCCGTTACGGCATGCGTCGGCTTCGTGGAAATCGCCGAAGAAATCGGCGTGGACGAAGACCTGGGCCAGTTCGACCTCGCGTTGAGCGAGGCGTTGAGCAAGCACGCGAGCGAGGAACAGTTGAGGTTTTTCGCAACGCTCACGGATCTGGGTGACAAACGTTTTCTCATCCCGCTCGCTGGCGTCATCGCGCTGCTGCTGCTGTTTCGTCGCCAGCGGTTCCTGGCGTCGGCCTGGGTCGTCGCCACCGCGAGCGGCTCGCTGCTCAACCTGGCGCTCAAAGCCTTGTTCGAACGATCGCGTCCACAACATCTGCACGGCATCGTTACCGCCGACGGCTGGAGTTTTCCGAGCGGCCATTCGTCGGGCTCGTTCATCGTGTATGGCCTGCTTGCGTACCTCGCCGTGGTGCATGTGCCAAGGCAATTTCATCTCCCCGTTGCCGCGCTCGCCATGATGCTCATCGTGTGCGTGGGTTTCAGCAGGGTGATCCTGCAGGTTCACTATCTCGGCGATGTGCTTGGCGGCTACGCGTTCGGCGCCGCATGGGTCGCTGCGTGGATCGCGGGGTTGGAAACATTCCGGCGCAGGGCGACTCATCGCACGCCGTGAGCGGCTGGTCGCAAGCGGCACCCGCCGCTGACGCAACTTATCTATCGTTCGATCTTTCCGGCGGCTGGGATGGATCGAGCGATGTTGTCTCGCGAAGGGTTCTGGAAAGTGATCGTAACCGGCGTGCTGTCGGCGTTCGTTTGTTCGACGCAAGCCGCCCAGCCGCTCGAGATCAGCGTGATCGGCGGCAATGGCATGATCGGCCAGCGCATCGTGCGCGAAGCACTGGATCGAGGTCATGAGGTGACCGTCATCGTGCGCGAGCCAAGCGTCGTCGAGGTGAAGGACCAGCGACTGCGAGTGCGCAAAGGCGACGTGCTCGATAAGAAACAACTGGCAGAGCTGCTCTCGGGACAGGACGTCATCGTCAGCGCAGTAGGCAGTGCGCGAGACAAGTCGCCCGATCCCACCTTGTATCGCAAGGCTGCCGAGTCGCTGGTCGGCGTGTTGCAAGATCTGGGCAAAAACGCGCCACGCCTGATCGTCGTCGGCGGTGTCGGCAGCTTGAAGACACCCAAAGGAGATCTGGTGCTGGATCGCGTGCCGCCTGAACGCAAACCTGAACATCTCGGCCAGCAGGCCGCGCTCGACTATTACCGCACCATTTCGGCAGTGAGCTGGACCTATGTCAGCCCACCGGGATCGATCAAGCCCGGCGAGCGCACCGGCGTGTTTCGCATTGGCGAGGACACGATCTTGCTGAACGAAGCAGGCGACAGCGCGATCACGATGGAAGACTACGCCGTCGCCATCATCAACGAAGCCGAGAGTCCGGCGCACGTGGGGCGACGATTCACCGTGGGCTACTGACGATAATCCATCTCTGACACCACGGGTGTCACCCCTGACTGCCCTTGCTCACCGGGTGGCAGCATCTGCCCGCGTGGCAATGATTGCTCGGACAAACCCGTCGGCTGCTACCGGTAACGGTGTGTCCGCCGACGGCCCACACCGTTGACACTGCAATCCTCCTCCCGCTGAATCGCACGCGCTCATGTTCCTCAAGGTTCTCTACTCACGGAAGGAGTTGTTTTATGAACCGATGCCGAGGATTCACCGTCGCGTCGCTGTCGCTCGCGTACGGCCTGCTCTGGACTTCACTCGCCAACACCCCAGAAATCTCTCCCACTCAGGACGCCGAACGTCATTTCGATGCACGACTCGATCTGAACCGTTCATTTACCGCTGCGCGGTCCGCGGCCGCCGTTCAGCCACAAGCCATTCAGGGTTTGACCGCCAACATCGAGGAACTCACCGTCGAGTCCAACGATGCGACCGGTGCGGTGAGCACGTTGTCCAGCCAACGCGGATATCTCACCGGCGTGGCCAGCGGCAAGCCGATGGATCTCGCGCTGGCCTTCATTCGCAGCAACGTCGCTGCGCTCGGGCTCGAGCCATCCGACCTGCAGGGCTACATAGTTTCGGACGTCGTTTATTCGCGCGTGACGGGAGCCACGCACATCTATCTGCAGCAGCGTCACGCTGGAATTCCGGTCTACAACGCGCAGCTGCAGGTCAACGTGAATCGTGATGGCCGCATCATCAGCGTGAACAATTCGTTTCTGCCAGCGCTCGCACAGTCCGTGAGTTCATTGAAGCCGCGCATGCAGCTGGCGGCGGCGGTGACCGCGGCGGCGAAGTTCTCCGGCATTTCCGTGCCGGCCCAGCTGAAGACGCCGGAAGCGAATCGCGTTGCTCATGAAGGCGTGTCGCTCGCGCCGATCAACGGTCGCCTGATGCTGTTGCCGATCCGACGAGGTGAGGCTCGACTGGTGTGGAATTTTTCGATTCACACACTCGACGAGCAGCACACGTGGGACTTCACCGTCGATGCCGATACCGGGCAGGTGTGGACACGCTTCGACGGCACCGTGGCGGATCAATATCGAGTGTATGCGCAGCCCACCGAGAGCCCGACTCATACGAGCCCGCTGCCTCCGTCGGATGCTCGCACGCTGGTCGTGAATCCTGCCAACAGCCTGGCGTCACCGTTCGGCTGGCATGACACGAATGGAGCCGCGGGCGCGGAGTTCACCGTCACCACCGGCAACAACGCCGAAGCCTACACCGACACTGATAACAATAACTCGCCCGACTCGGGTTCCGCGCCCAGCGGCGGCGCGTCGCTCAACTTCGACTTCGCCATCAATCTGTCCGGAGCGCCGAGCACGTATCGTCCAGCGGCCGTGACCAACTTGTTCTACTGGAACAACATCATTCACGACGTGCAGTATCAATACGGCTTCGATGAGGCGGCCGGCAACTTTCAAGTCAACAACTATGGACGCGGCGGAGCAGGGAATGACTCCGTGAGAGCGGAGGCTCAGGATGGCGGCGGAACCAACAACGCCAACTTCGCCACGCCTGCCGACGGCTCGCGGCCCCGCATGCAAATGTATATCTGGACCAGCCCCAACCCGGATCGCGACGGCGACCTGACGCCGGCATCGTCGTGCATGAGTACGGCCACGGCATTTCCAATCGTCTGGTCGGTGGACCTGCCAACGTCAACTGCCTCACCAATCGTCAGCAGCCCGGCGAAGGATTGTCCGACTGGTGGGCGCTCGCATACACGGCACGCGCAAGTGATACGGGTGCCACGCCACGTGGCATGGGCACTTATGCATTGGGACAAGCGACGAGTGGTGCGGGCATTCGCACACAGCGTTACAGCACGGATCCAGCGGTCAACACATGGACCTACGCAAGCATCAACGGCATGGCCGTTCCGCATGGCGTCGGTTCGGTGTGGACGCAAGCGGCGTGGGAGGTGTACTGGAAGCTCGTCGATCAGTGGGGCTTCAATGCGAACCTCTACAACGCGACCGGCAGTGCGGGCAATCAGCGTGCGATGTTGTACGTGAACGAAGGATTGAAGAACACCGCGTGCAATCCGACCTTCACGCAAGTTCGCGACGGCATCATCCAGGCGGCCACGGATAATCATGGCGGCGAGGATGTTTGTCGGATCTGGGAAGCGTTCGCGGCGTTTGGTCTGGGCTCGAACGCAGTCAGCGGCGGCTCTGGCAGCACGACGCCGACCAATGGCTTCAGCGTTCCGGCTTCCTGCTCGGGCGGCGGCGGCACGGTCGTGTTCGAAGATACATTCGAGACCAGCCTGGGTTGGCAGACGAATCCCAACGGCACGGACACGGCAGTCAGCGGAGCGTGGGAGCGAGGCGATCCCGAAGCGACCGATTCGAGCGGCGTGAAGCAGCTCGGCACCACGACCAGCGGCTCCAACGATCTCGTCACCGCTCGTCTGGCCGGCGCCAGCGCGGGCGCGAACGATGTCGATGGCGGCGTGACGTCGATTCGCTCTCCCGCTATCACCTTGCCGGCGACGGGCACGCTGACACTGACGTTCAGTCAGTACCTCGCTCACGGTACTAACGCGACCAACGCGGACTTTCTGCGCGTGAGTGTGGTCGGCTCGACCACCAGTGTGGTCTTCCAGCGGCTTGCTTCGGCGACTGACCTCGACGCCGCGTGGGCCACGGCGACGGCCAACTTGACGCCCTTCGCTGGGCAGACTGTGCGTCTGTTGATCGAAGCGGCGGACGCGGGCACGGCGAGCCTGGTCGAAGCGGGCATCGACGATGTGCGCATCACTCAGCAGTAAGCGTCATTGAGCGGCGGCAGCGCGGGTCAATCATGGCCCGCGCTGCTATCCTCGCGACATGAAATCTCATCTCGTTACGCTGTTGCTGATCGCGACGCTGGCTGGTTGCCAATCGACCGGCGCGCCGGACGCTCACGTGGCCAGCCTCAATCAGGAAATTCCATTGGCTCCGGGCGAACACGCCGCGTTCAGTCAGCAGCGGCTCGATCTGGAGTTCATTCGAGTCATCGAAGACTCGCGCTGCCCGAGCGATGCGAATTGCGTGTGGGCCGGCGAGGTCAAACTACAGGTGGCGACTCGTCTCAACGCAGCGGCGGCCGAGCAACACGAGATCACATCGGCACGGCCCGCGACTGTCGGTGCTTTTCGCATCGTCGTCGTCCAGGTTCAGCCCGAGAAAATCTCGACACGCGAGATCCCAGCCGAAGACTATCGCGTGACTTTGAAAGTCGAGCCGGCTTCCGGTTAGTGTACGGGCTCCACTTTGGGGGAGCCATGCTACGCCACACCTTCGCGACTCTATTCGTCATGCTCACAGCACACACTTCGCTGGCCGCTAGTACCACTGGCGATCCGAAAGCCACTGAAGTCTGGTCGCCCGTTCCCGCGAAGGTGACGCCCGGTGCCGCTCCCGGCGCGCCGCCCTCCGATGCGATCGTGCTGTTCGAGGGCAAGACTCTCGATGCGTGGAAGAGCGTGAAAGGCGGCAACGCTCAATGGAAAGTCGACAAGGGCGAGCTGGTAGTCGCACCCGGCACCGGCGACATCCAAACCAAACAGATTTTTTCCGACGTGCAACTGCACCTGGAATGGCGCACGCCAAAACTGCCGCCGGACAAAGTGAATCAGGATCGCGGCAACAGCGGCATATTCCTGCAGGACGTCTACGAGGTGCAGATCCTCGATAACTTCGAAAACAAAACCTACGTGAACGGCATGGTCGGCTCGATCTACAAGCAGTACGCGCCGCTGGTGAATGCCGCGTTACCGGCGGAGACGTGGCAGGTCTACGACATCATCTTCACCGCCCCTCGCTTTGCCGCGGACGGCTCGGTGGTTTCGCCGGCTCGAATCACCGTGCTCCACAACGGCGTGCTGGTGCAGAACAATGTTTCTCTCAAGGGCGCCACTGCATATATAGGAGCGCCGGTCTACACCGCTCACGGCGACATGCCGCTGCGGCTGCAAGACCATTCGCACGAAGTCCGCTTTCGGAACATCTGGCTGCGCAAGTTGTAGCGCAATCCAATGAAAGCTTTAGTCTTGCTGGTGCTGCTCGTCGGCACGGTGCTGCCTTGTCACGCGCAATGGCGGGAGCGCCGGGCAGCACTGCATGAAATGCATCAGGCCGGCGAGTTCCGGATCTTCTATGCGCTGTCCGGACAGGATGCGCTGCCCAACGTCCAGGACTCGAATCGCAACGGCGTGCCGGACTACGTCGATCGTGTCGCCGCGGAGTTGGCGACGGCTCGTGAAGCTTACGAAAACGGCATGCACCTGGCGCATCCGCTGCAAAGTCCGCGCTATCGGAATCAGGCGCAGTTCATCGACGTGCACCTGATGAGCTTTCCCTTGACGTCCAACGGCCCGAAGCATGGCATCGCGTACGACGAGCTTTCGTCCTTCGATCGTCCCAGGGATGGCGGGCGCAAGGTTCGGGTGCTGGTCATGGACATATCCAATGCCTTGTCGCCGGGCAATCTCACGCCCAGGCACGAGCTGTTTCATCTCTATCAAAACGGCTACACGTTTTTCAAGAATCGCTGGTTCACGGAGGGTACGGCGCGTTGGGCCGAACAGGGCGTTTTCAAAGCGGGGCCGTTGCCGACTTCCTCGGCCGAGGTCCAGTCTTTGTTCCAGAAAACATATGACACCGCGCCGTTCTGGAGCGCGCTGGGGAGCAGAGTCGACTCGCCCAATGGCGCGTTCATCAAGGCGTTTCTCGAAGAGCTCGGTCGCGTGGATGATCGGGTCAGCACGGGGAAATGGAATGAAAAACAGCAGATGAGCCCGACCAACGATGTTCACATCTGGCAGGCGCTGCGGAACACATTGGAACAGCCGGTGTTCCGCAGGCGCTGGGACGCGGACGTCCATCTCCTGATGGAGGTCCGGTTGTAGTTAAAGCTCGATGCAGACCTTTCCAAAGAAGCGTTGCCCACTTGGTGCTGCAGTGGTGCATGAGCTCGCTCTGTTCCTTCCAGCCTGAGTGTTTGAGTGACAAGTGTGGCGGGATTCCGTGGGCGAATCCGATTCCACCGGTACGGCAGGCGGATCCGACTCGACCGGAACCGGTACCTGCTCTCAGCAACGGAATATGACAACAGCATCATCGCCATCGACCTGGCCAGTACCGATTTCATCCATTCATGAGAACGCGCCGATCGTCGTCATCGGCAGCGGGCCGGTGGGCGTGCGCACAGTGCAGGAGCTGTTGCGCAGGTCGCCCAATGTGCCTGTCGTTCTTTACGGCGCGGAGCCGGTGGAACCGTACAACCGCGCGCGCCTGACGTCGTTTCTGGCGGGCGACATCACGTGGGAGAGTTTGCGCAGCGAGTTGCCTGCCAGCTCATCATTGCAGCGGCGCTACGGTTGTGCGGTGGTCGCGGTGGACCTCGGTCAGCGTACGGTGCTCGATGCGAGCGGTTGTGTGCAGCCGTATTCGAAGCTCGTGTTCGCGATGGGTTCCAAAGCACATGTGCCGACGATCGACGGCATCTCACTGCCGGGCGTGCATGCATTTCGTGATCTGGCGGATACGCGCCAGCTGTTCGTTCGAAGCTTTCAAAGTCGTTGCACCGTGGTGTTGGGCGGCGGACTGCTGGGCATCGAAGCCGCGCGAGCGATGCGTCGTTTCGACACTCGCATGATCGTCGTCGAAACCGGCACTCGACTGATGTCGCGACAGCTCGATGAGCAGGCGTCGATGCGACTCGAACAGCATCTGCAGTCGATCGGCATCTTCGTGGAGCTGGGCCAGGAAGTCCGGCGCATCGTCGGTGAGACGCATGTTGAAGGCGTCGAACTCGGTGACGGTCGTCAGATAGAGTGCGACACAGTCGTCATCGCGACAGGCATTCGTCCAACAGTTGATCTCGCGCGAGCGGCGGGTCTCGCCATCGATCGCGGCATTCGCGTCGACGATTGGATGCGAACCAGCGACGAGCATGTCTATGCCGTCGGTGAGTGCGCGGAACATCGCGGGAATATTTATGGACTGGTCGCGCCTGGATTCGAGCAGGCCGAGGTCGCGGCCGGGAATATCTGCGAACACTGGACCCGTTATCCCGGATCGATCGCTGCGACACGACTCAAAGTCGTCGGCCTGCCGGTGTTCAGCATTGGCGTGGCCACGCTGGAGAACATGCCGACGGGTGCGCGTCTGCGAATCCATGAAAGCTCACAACGATACACTCGCCTGGTCACACAACACGGGCGGCTGATCGGCGCGTTACAGATCGGCGATGAAAACCAGATCGGGCGCCTGCAAGAAGCGGTGGCGCAACAGCGTGCGATCCAGCCGTGGCAATGGCTGCGATTCGGTCGCACGGGAAAGTTGTGGTCCGATCAAACGCCTCAGCACGTCGCCGCCTGGCCGGCGAATGTGACTGTCTGCAACTGCACGGGTGTCACGCGTGGCCAGCTGACGAGTGCTATCGAGTCCGGCTGCGACTCGATGACTTCGTTGGTGGAGAAGACCGGAGCCTCCACCGTGTGCGGATCATGCAAACCGCTGCTGGCGCAGATGATTGGCAGCAACGTTGCCGTGGCGCCCGTCGAGGCGGCGAGAACATTGCAGTTCTGGGGTGCGACGGCGCTGTTGCTGGCGTTGATATTCATGCTGCCGTGGCAGATCCCCTATGCGACGACGGTTCGCACGGAGGTGCATTGGGATTTTCTCTGGCGCGAGGGGTTCTACAAACAACTCAGTGGCTACAGCGTGCTCGGCATGACGGCGCTCGCGTTGAGCATGTCGTTACGCAAACGCGTGTCGAAGCTCACTGCGTTCAAATTCTCGACGTGGCGTTCGCTGCACGTTGTCGTTGGCGCGCTGGTGTTGATCGCACTGGTCGTTCACACCGGAGGCCGCGCTGGATCCAATCTCAACCTGCTATTGCTTGGTACATTCACTGCGCTCATCGTGATTGGCAGTGGTGCCGCGCTGGTCATAGCCGCAGAACATAAACTGGGTGCGCGAGCGCCGCTGGTCCGGGCGCGATGGTATTGGTTACATCTGTTGCTGTTCTGGCCAGTGCCCGTGCTGCTCGGCATGCACGTGCTCAAGACGTACTACTTCTGAGCCAGCAAAGATGGCAGGCGCGAGTAAGCGGGTGCGCTACTGGTGCATCTGGGCGGGTACGACTGCGGCGGTCGCCATCTATCTGGCCGCTGGCATGTTACGCAGCAATGCGGCCATCGAGCCGCTGCTCGCCCCGGCGCGTCGCCTCCTCATGCCGGGCGAGACGACGCACGGTCACTATCAAATCGAATTGGTGTGCGAGTCCTGTCACACCCAGCCTTTCAGCTCGGGGGAGAATTTGCAGGCTGCTTGCGAAAGTTGTCATGACGAAGCTTTGCAAGCCGCCGAGGACAAACATCCTTTGTCCAAGTTCGCGGATCCTCGCAACGAGCCGCTGCTCGCGAATGTCGACGCATCGCGCTGTGTGACCTGCCACGCCGAACATCGACCCGAGATCACCTCCGCCATGGGCGTGACATTGCCTGCTGACGTGTGTGCGCATTGTCACGCGAAGATCGCGGTGGATCGGCCGAGTCATGCGGGTATGGAGTTCGATACTTGCGCCAGCGCCGGTTGCCACAACTTTCACGACAACCGAGCGCTGTATGAGGATTTTCTGCTGCGCCATCTGCATGAGCCGGAGACGCGCGCGAGTGGGCCGAAGCCGGCGCTCGATTATTTGCAGGTCGGCACGATGCTGCCGAGCTATCCGTCGCAACGGTATCCGCTGGTGGAGTTACAAGCGAAGGATGCCGATGCTCATAAACCCGGTGAGGTAGTGAACGATTGGCTGGCATCGTCGCACGCGCGTGCCGGTGTGAATTGCAGCGCCTGTCATGGCGAGCAAACATCCTGGACGGATCAACCCGAGCCGCGCGCTTGCGCCACTTGTCACGACTTCCAGGTCGACGGTTTTCTCGCGGGCCGCCATGGGATGCGGGCGGCGACCATGTTGGGGCCGATGGCAGTGGCGGACGCACGCCTGCCGATGCACGAGTCGGCAACGGATAAACACATGGGCTGCACGAGTTGCCATGGCGCGCATGGCTTCGACGCGAGCAAGGCGGTAGCCGAGGCGTGTCTCGGCTGTCATGCAGACGAACATTCGGTCGCATGGCGCGACTCACCACACGCGCGCCAGAAAGACCCTGTCACCTGCGCAGATTGCCACATGCCGCGTGTTCGCCGGCGGGATGCCGAGTTCGATGTGAGCTGGACAGCAGTCGAGCACAATCAGAACGACACATTGCGGCCCAACGAAAAGATGATCCGCCCGGTGTGTCTCAACTGTCATGGCCTGGCCTTCGCCATCGATGCCCTGGCCGATCCGGAACTGATCCGACGCAACTTCGCGGGCCGACCGAGCCGGCACGTACCCAGTCTCGATATGGCGGAAACGCGCCTGCGCGAGCACGAGGCGGGACGCGCCGTCGGACAGCGCGAATGAATCACAGTGGAGACAGCGCTTCAATGAACATCAAACATGCGATTCTCGTCCTGGTATTTGCGACCACGACAGCCGCAGCCGCGGAGGGCGTGAGCTACAAGCGAATGGCGGACGCTCTCCACGCGGTGATGGATGCCGACCGCACGGTGTACACGCGCCTGGTCGTCAATCGACTGCAGAACGAGGAGAAAGTCATCCAGGCCAGCGAGCACTGGAAGGACGACAAGGCGTTGCCGCTGCCTGCGCAGATGTTCCGTTTCGGCGCGGAAGCGGTGACGGAGAAGAAGGTCGGCTTCACCTATTCATTGCTATCGCTGTGGCCCCTGAACAAACAAAACGCACCTCGCACCGACGTCGAGAGAGCGGGGCTCATGGCGGTCGCCGATGAGTCCGCCACGCCTTACTATGCAGAGGAAAGGCTCGGCGGAAAGAAATACTTCACCGCCGTGTATCCCGACCGCGCCATCTCTCCAGCCTGCGTATCGTGTCACAACGAACATCGAGACAGCCCGCGCAAGGATTTCAAGCTTGGCAACGTGATGGGCGGCGTCGTGTTGCGCATTCCCATGGAATGAAATGATCGGGCGGACGCAGCGGTCCGCCCGATCAT
>JBEVKA010000233.1:0-4214 GCA_040509855.1 Steroidobacter sp. | reverse complement strand
GTCAGTCTGGGCATCGCCAATCCGCTGGATGGATTGACGTTGCAGGCACGCTCGCTGCGCAACTCGTCCGGCAGCGACGTGAGTTTGGGCGCGCGGGAAGTCAGATTGGTGGGAATGGATTCCGCCGCGGCCGATCCGGTCGCCGCTGGCGAGGGCACGTTGTCCATCATGGCGGACAGCATCGATCTGGTCGGCAAGGATGTGAAGCTGGATGGCGAGAACCGTCCGTCTCAACACCTGACCATCGACGGTTTCGCACGCACGTCGCTCAGTGCGGGCAACAATGTTCAGGGCATCGGCGATATTCGAGGTGTCGGCGATATCCGCCTGCGCGTCGGCGGTGATCTCGATCTGAGTGCCGCGAGAGTCACCGCATCGAGCGGCGGCCGAACCTTCATCGATGCGATTCGAGGCACGGTGCGAATCACCGGCACTGGCGCTGACGTCAACACCGATAGCACCGGGATTCTCGGCGGTTCGCTAGCGATCTCCGCCAGCACTATCGAACATTCCGGCACGGTGTTCCTGCCGTCCGGCCTGGTGTCGTTGCAAGCGACGTCGAATCTCTCGCTTCAGAGCGGTAGCGTGATCGATGTGTCCGGTCAGCTGGTGCGCGCAGCGGATCGTATCGTCGGCACGAGTGGCGGCACGGTGCGGCTGGCGAGCGGTGCCAATCCCGATGACCTCAACAACCATCTCACCACTGCTGTCGATTCACTGATCGACGTGCGTGGCGCGGGCGGTGCTGACGGTGGCCGAATCATTGTTCACGCACAGGATGCCGCGAGCCTGGATGGCGAACTGCGAGCCGGCGAGGGCGGAGCGTTCGATATGTACGCAGGCTCGCTCGCCAATACGAGCGATCTGATCGCGCGTTTGCAAACCAGTGGCTTCACCGAAAGACAGTCGTTGCATCTGGGCACTGGCGATCTGACGCTGGATCGAGATCGGACGGTCACGGCTCGTACCATCGAATGGACCACCGATCAGGGCCAGATTCATATCGATGGCACGATGCGCGCTCCATCCGAAGCGCGACGCAGCTCGATCAGTTTGTATGGCGCCGACGGCGTGACGCTCGGATCCACCGCGGTGCTGAATGCCGATGCGAACACTGGCGTGCGTTTCGGTGGCGACATCGAGATCGGCGCCACGCGAGGCTCGCTGGCGCTCAATGAAGGCAGCGTGATCTCTGCACGTGGCGATGTGCTCGACGGTTCACTGCGTCTGCGTGCCGCCGCGACAGCGAACGATGTTTCCATCACCTCCCTGGCGAGCACGATTCGAGACGTCGATAGCGTCGTGATCGAAGCGGTGCGTTCGTACGATGTCGGCGGCACGGTCGGCCTCGCCGACTTCGACAATATTCGCAATGATCTCGCCGCCTACATGGCCGGCGCGGGCGTGACGATTCGCAATCGGCTGGACAGCACCAGCGCGCTGGGGCTGCGAGTGCAGGCTGGCATGGAGCTGCGCCACGACGGCGATCTGATCCTGGATGTGCCGACGGATGTGAATCCGTTCGGGCTGGATCTGGCCAGCTGGCGCTTCGGTGGCGAGCCGGTGGCAATGACGGTGCGCGCGAGCGGCGACATCACCGTCAACGGCATCATCAGCGACGGCTTCCAGCAGGTGATCGATCCGAACAGCGGCGTGGCGCGCACCGGATTGCTCGACTCCGACTCGGCGACGCTGCGGTTCGCGGCGGGTGCCAACCTGGCCAGCGCCAATCCAAACGCGGTCGTGCGCGGTGCCGATGGCAGCTTCATCCTCGGTCAGACGCTTTCGGGTGCATCGAGCATCGTCCGCACCGGCACAGGTGATATTCGCGTGAGCGCGGCGGGCGATGTGCTGTTCAATTCTGCGGGCGCGGGCATCTACACCGGTGGCGTCAACGGCGCCCCGATGGATACCACGGGCTTCACCAACGATCGCAGCTTCAGCTTCGCGGATCGCGGCGGCAATGTTTCCATCGTCGCCGGTCGCGACGTGAAGGTCGCACCGGGCATGGAAGTGCAGCAGAGCGTGAGCGCCTGGCAGCGTCGCCAGGGCACGGCGGATGGAGCAACGCCGTCATTCCGCACCCAGTGGGGCACGGACCTCACCTATTTCGGATGGAACCTCGCCACGCTCGGCGGCGGCGATCTGAACATCACAGCTGGCAACGATGTGACCAATATTGCGGCCACGGCCGCCGATAGCGCGGTCGAGCTGGTCAACAACCAGCTGACGCGTTTCGGCGGCGGCTCGCTGTCCATCACCGCGGGCAATGACATCAACAGTTCCATGCTGTACGTGGCGAGGTCGGAAGGTCACATCCGCGCCGACGGCGGCCTCGGCATGACTCGCATCAGCAGCTCGGGCTCGCTGGGTTCGCTGCTGATGTTGGGCGACGCACAGGTGAGTGTCGTCGCTCGCGACGATATCAACGTGGAGAAGATGTTCAATCCGACGGCCCTGGTGCAGCAGACGCCGCTGGCAGTGAGACATCAGTCGGTCTTCTTCACCTATGGCGACCATTCGGCGGTCGATCTTCGCAGCCATGGCGGCGATGTGACCATGAATGCCGGCGCGGCGACCCGTCTCGCGCCGTATTTGGGTGATCCGGTGGTGAACGCGAATACGGATTCGCTGAAGATCCTGCCGTCGTCGCTGACCATGATGAGCATGACGCGGGATGTGAACCTGCTCGATGGCGATATCAGTTTGTTCCCCTCGGACACTGGGCAGCTGGATATCTTTGCGGCACGCGATTTTTTCGCGAACGACGGCGCGACGATCAACATGTCCGACCTCGGCGCGGGCGAGATCGCGACGCCGTTGCGTCCCGTGCGAACCGCCACCTTCGGTTCGTACACGCTCGGCATCGCCGGCAGCGCACGGCACATCAACGACCATCAAGCAGCGTTGATTACCGCCGGTCGAGATATCGTCAATCAGAACATCATCGTCGCGAAGTCGACCAGCATGACCGCCGGTCGGGACATCATCAACACGTCGCTGCGTGCGCAGAACCTGCGGGCCAGCGATGTGACTTTGGTGCGTGCCGGCCGAGACCTGCGTTACTCGCCGAACCTGCTGACGGCGCAGATGAGCGTCGGCGGTCCGGGACGCTTCGATGTGATTACCGGCCGCCATCTGGATCTGGGTTTCTCGGCGGGCCTCACGACCACCGGTCGCCTGCTCAATCCGGCCATCCAGGCCGAGGAGGGCGCGGACTTGAACGTGCTGGTGGGCATGGGCCGCGACATGAACATCAACGCGTTCGTCGACGACGTCATCGGCGAGTCATCCGAGCTGCGCGAGGCGCTGCTGAAATTCATGATCGCACGCACCGGCGATCGCAATCTGGCTTACGACGCCGCGGAGAGCGGCTTCAAAGCGCTCGACCCATCGACGCAACGTTCGCTGGTGCTCGATCTGTTCTATGGCGAGCTGGTCGGCGCCGGTCGCGACGCGAACCGGATCGGCGATGAAGGCTACTTGCGTGGTTATCGTGCGATCGACGCGCTGTTCCCCGGCAGCCGTCCGGAAGAGGGCGAGACCAATCCCTACCACGGCGATCTGACCATGGCGTTCAGCCGCATCTACACCTTGTCGGGCGGCGATGTTTCCATCGCCGTGCCGGGTGGCTTGGTGAACGTCGGCCTCGCAAATCCACCACCGACCATCAACACTCGCGACGCGTCCCAACTGGGCATCGTCGCGCAGCGCGCCGGCAGCGTTCGTATCTTCACCAACGACGACGTACTGGTGAATCAGTCGCGCGTGTTTACGCTGCTCGGCGGCGACATCGCAATCTGGTCCACGTTTGGTGACATCGACGCGGGCCGCGGTTCGAAGTCTTCGCTGTCGGCGCCGCCGCCGGGCGTGCTGGTCGACGCCAACGGCCAGATCACGCTCAACTTCGCTGGCGCCGTGACCGGCAGCGGTATCCGCACCATCATCACCGACGAAAGCGTCGAGCCTGGCGACGTCGATCTCATCGCGCCTCAAGGCATCGTCAATGCCGGTGAAGCCGGCATCGGCGCCGCGGGCAACTTGAACATCGCGGCCAAGCTGGTGGTGGGCCTGGATAACATCGATGTGGGCGGCCTTTCCACCGGTGTGCCTGCGGAGACCAGCGGTCTTGGTGCGAGCCTCGCCAGCGTGTCCGCGGCCGCGAGCAGCTCGTCGTCGGCGTCTGCATCGGCGGCCGAAGATGACGATGACAG
>JBEVKA010000232.1:0-9496 GCA_040509855.1 Steroidobacter sp. | reverse complement strand
GTCGGCGAGTGTAGCCGCGTCGAACGTCATGCATGCCGCGACCATACGTTTCGCGACCATGAATTCCTGGGCGCGATTCACGGCGTCGCAGGCGATCAACCTGCCGTTCATGAGATAGAACGCCGCGAAGGATTTGTTGTCCATCGAGCCGCGCAGCACGAACTGATCGTAGCCATGCGACAGGCCCGTCATCTGCAACTTCAGATCATATTGATCCGACCAGAACCACGGCACGGCGTCGTACGTTCGCGGCTTGCCTGCAAGCGTCGAGGCAGCGACGCGCGCTTGCTCTACCGCGTTCGGCACTGACTCGAGTCGCAAGCGACGACCGCAGAACACGCTCGGATGATTGGTGCAATCGCCCGCAGCGACGATGTTTGGATCCGACGTCACCGCGTACTCGTCGACCACGATGCCGTTATCGACATCGAGCCCCGCCGCCTGCGCCAGCTCAGTATTGGGCAACTGCCCGATGCCGACGATCACCAGATCCGCAGGCAGCAACACGCCGCCCGAACAATGCACGCCCGTGACCAGATCGCCTTCGGCATTGAAATCCAAACCCGTGACTTCGATGTTGGTGCGCAGATCCACACCAGCGTTGCGATGAACCTGTTCGTAGAACGCCGACATTTGCGGAGCGGTCACGCGAGCGAGCACACGAGGCAACGCTTCGATCACTGCGACATTCAAATCGCGCGAGATCGCGGAGGCCGCGACCTCCAAGCCCACGTAGCCACCGCCGATGATGACCAGCCGCTTGCCGGCCTCGAAATGCGCACGGATGGCGATGACGTCGTCAATCGAACGCAGATAGTGAAAATTCCTGGCGCGCTCGGCCTGCGCCGCCTGGCTGATCGTCAAGCGCCGCGCACGGCCGCCAGTCGTCAACGCCAGCTTGGAATAAACCACCTCGCGGCCATCGTCGAATACCAGCTTGTTCGCCGCACGCTCGATTCGTTCGACGCGCCGGCTCGACAACAAACCGATGTTTGCCTTCTCCAACGCCGCCTGCTGCCGCAAGTAAAGCGCGGCAGCCTCCACATCGCCTTTGAGAAAAGCCTTGGAGAGCGGCGGCCGCTGATACGGCAGGTGCGCTTCCTCGCCGACGATCGTGATCTGAGCGGCGCTGCCCTGCTGCCGCAACGAAAACGCCAGCTCGCCGCCGGCATGACCTGCGCCGACGATATAAATGTGATCTTGGGATTCAGTCGACATGGCCGATCATTCTTCCGGAGCGAGCGTCACGCTCAGGCCATCCAACGCGTCGGTGAGGCGCACCTGGCACGACAGGCGCGACGTTTGCTGGCGAAACTGCAATTCCGAGAGCAGATCCAGTTCGTCGCTCTGACGATCGGGCAGCTTGCCAGCCCACTCCGGGGCGATATAGACGTGGCAGGTGGCGCAGGAACACATGCCGCCGCAGATCGCGCTCACGCCATATTCCAACTCGCGCAGCGCCTCCATCAGCGAGCCCTGCGCCGGCGTGTCTACCTCATGCGCCTCGCCAGTGCGATCCACCACGTTCAAACGAATACTCATCCACGACTCCGACCGACGATGCCTTCATCGAGCTGCACATTGTGACCCAAGAGCTCGGCGCGTGGCGAGTTTCCGGAAGCATCGATACAGATCCCGCATCACAACTTCAGGGTCCGGAACGAGCGCGCGAAATCCAGTACTTCGCGGGCCAGTCGTTGCTTATCCGCGGTGTTTTTCATCAGCGTCGACGTGACATGGGTCGCGACCGGAATCTGCGACGCCAGGTACGCATCCGAGCTGTCCAGCACGAAGCCGTCGATGATGCCCGAGTAATGTTCCGCCACCGTGGCGGACGATACTTCCAGGCGCAGGTCGCGCATGATTTTCGCGGTCGGCCCCTTCACCGCCTGACCGCCGATCAGCGGCGATACAGCGACCACCGGCGCGGTGCTCTCGCGCAGCGCCTCGCGAAATGACGGCATTTCCAGCATCGGCGCCAGGCTCAACCAGGGGTTCGATGGGCACAGGACGATGGCCTGCAGGCTGTCCTGCTCCAGCAGCTGCCGGATCTCGGGCAGCACGCGGGCATCCTCGGCGCCTGCATAGGCGAGACTCTTCACCACCGGTTCGCAGCGCTGGCGCACGAAGTAGTGCTGAAAATCCAGCGTGCCCTCGTCGGTCACGACCATGGTGCGCACCATGTCGTTGGTCATGGGCACGACGCGATTGACGATGCCGAAGTGGCGGGACATGTCGATCGTGATTGCCGACAGCGGTTCGCCGGCAGCCAACCTGCGCGTGCGCTCGATGTGAACCGCGAGATCCTTGTCGCCGAGCCGAAACCACGACTCGCCGCCCAGGCGCTCGATCTCGGCCATGAAATTCCAGGTGTCCCCGGCGCGCCCCCACCCCAACTCCGGGTTCACCAGGCCGCTCAGCGAGTACATCACCGTGTCGAGATTGGGCGAGATCGACAGGCCGAGGTGCTCGAAGTCCTCGCCGGTGTTCACCGCCACCATCAGGTCGCCCGGCGGCAGTACGTGATGCAGCCCCTGCGCCAGTTTCGCGCCGCCCAGGCCGCCACACAGCGCCAACACTTGAATCATTGCCAGCTTTCCCTTCTCGTCATCGAGGTCGACCTAAACGGCCCAGTGTGGGGGAAAAGTTCGCCGGCGGTTCAGAAACGGTTTCCGGCCCGATCCGCAGGGCGGGCGGAATGCGCGATATTCGCGCGGCCGTCGGGTTGCCCGTATATTCGCCGCCGATTCAGCGATTCCAGCGGCGGAGGCAGCGTGTACCAGCCATTCGATCTCAGCGGACGGGTTGCACTCATCACGGGCGGCAACGGCGGCATCGGCCTGGGCATGGCCGAAGCACTGACTCAGGCCGGCGCGGACATCGTCATCTGGGGCACCAACGCGGCCAAGAACGCGAACGCCGAGGAACGACTGCGCCGTCACGGCCGACGCGTGGTCTCGCGCATCGTCGACGTTTCCAAGGAAGACGAAGTGACAGCCGCCATGCGCGAAGCCGTCAGCACGATGGGACGAGTCGACGCGTGCTTCGCCAACGCTGGCGTGGGCAACAACTGGAAATCCTTTCTCGACATGGGCGGCGAAAATTATCGACGCTTGATGGGCGTGAATCTCGACGGCGTGGTCTGGACGACGCGCGAAGCGTGTCGACACATGAAAGCGCGTGCGGAAGCTGGCGATCCGGGCGGATCCATCGTCATTGTTTCCAGCATGGGCCGGCGATTCGGCATGCCTCGCGGTGAAGATTACAGCGCCACCAAAGCTGCCGTGACTTCCGTCGCACGCGGGATCGCTGTCGAATTCGCACGCTATGGCGTGCGCGCTAACTCCGTTCTACCCGGCTGGGTCGCATCCGAAATGACCCAGCCTCTACAGGACAGCGATCAGTTCACACAGAAAGTACTCAGCCGCGTGCCGCAGCGTCGCTGGGGCCAGCCTGAGGAATTCGGCGGCATCGCCGTCTACCTCGCAAGCTCGGCCAGCACATTTCACAACGGCGACGAAATCCTCATCGACGGCGGCTATTCGGCGTTCTGATGACTACTGTGCTGACGGCACCGTGTTGGCGACCGTCTGCCACTCCTTGAGCAGGTACTGCACGACTCGATTGCCGACCTGATACGCCGCTTCGACCGCAGGCAAGCCCTGTTCGGGATACGGCGCAGTCGTGCTCCACGCCGCCGACTGGCCTGGCGGCGGCATCGTATAGTTGCTGGCGGTTCGTAACACCATCACTCGCTGCAAGTCGACGAGCTGCACGCGCGCCAAACGACGCAGCGCTGTGAGCGTGCCGCTGTCTTCCATGTTGGTCATCATGAAATTGCGGTCCGCTCCGGACTGCAGTCGCACCCAATCGTTGGCCCAGCGATTCATTTGCTCGCCATGCCAGTAAGTGCTCGAAGCCAGGCTCTCGCCCATGGTGACGAACGGTGGCTTGACCGCGTTGTCGTAGCCTTTGAACTGCGCGCGGAATTCGGCGATGCCGGCGCTGTCCTTCACCGGATGCTCACGCGTCAACTGGTAGGCCCATTTCGCCAGGCCTTCGTTGAGCGGAAAATTGATCGTGTCGACCGTCCAGCCGTCGGCCTTGTCGTTGGGCTTCTTCGCGCCGAGCGGCAGCAGGCCATACGGCCATTCCTTTGGAATCTCCCGCGCGTCGATCTCATAGAGCAGATCGCCATCCACTACGCTGCGTGACCACGCCGCCGTGCCCAAAGAAACATCCAACGGATCGCCGCCGGCGATGCCTGCGACAAGCCAGTAGGCCTTGCTGAGATCGAACCGTGGGTCAGAACCCAGCGCCATGATCGATGCGGTCGCGTTGGTGATGCCGCCGCCGGTGCAGATCGCGAGCAGGCCGCGATCGTTCATGCGCAGCTCGTATTCGCCCATGGGAAACGGATAGACCTTATCGAGCTTCTCGCGCTCCACCCACAGCTGAAACTCACCCGCCTGATCGCCAGTGATGGCGCCGATCTCGTACATCGCGACCACGACCACCTTGACTGGAATGCGCTCCGCCGCGTGCGCCGACAATGCGAGCAAAGCGATCGACGCGACGCTCCAGGCCCAGGTTTTGACACCGAACATACGACTCCCAAATTTCTTGTGGTTAGAGTACCGAGCCGAGGGTAGTGCAAATTGTCGGCCAGTGCGCGACCTCTTCCATTTCGAGGGACTGCCTGGAATCCACGGGCCACGTTGGGGCACGCCATTCTCGGCGCGCACCGCTGGCGATCACTCCGCGTGCGTCACAGGCCGAATTCCGTGGCCTTCGCCGTGGCCCTGGATTTGCAGCGATTCGGCACCACCGATCACCTGGGGCCGCCATGAAAGATTTCATCCAGAACCTGCCCAAGGCCGAGCTGCACGTCCATCTGGAGGGCACGCTCGAACCGGAGCTGAGTTTCGCCCTGGCGCAAAAGAACGGCGTCGCGCTCGACTACGACACGCCCGAAGCGCTGCTCGCGGCGTATGACTTCCATGACCTGCCCTCGTTTCTGACTATCTACTACAAAGCCATGAACGTGCTCCGCCACGAGGAAGACTTCTTCGAGTTGACGTGGCAATACCTGTTGAAGGCGCACAGCCAGAAAGTGGTCTACGCGGAAATGTTCTTCGATCCCCAGGCGCACACCAGTCGAGGCGTCGCATTCGACACGGTGATTCGTGGCATTCGTCGCGCGCAAGAACGGGCCGCGGCGGAACTCGGATTGCAGACGCAGCTCATCATGTGTTTCCTACGGGACCTCACGACGGAATCGGCGCGGCAGACGCTCCAGCAGGCATTGCCATATAAAGACTGGATCGTCGGCGTCGGCCTGGATTCGGACGAGAAGAACAATCCGCCGCTGAAGTTCGCCGAGGTTTTCAGCCGCGCGCGAGCAGCCGGCTTTCGCCTCACCATGCATTGTGATGTGAATCAGCAGAACACGCTGGCGCACATCCGCCAATGCCTGGACACCATCGACGTCGATCGCATCGATCATGGCGTCAACTCGCTCGAGGACCCGGAGCTGATCGCAACGATTCGCGGGCGTGGCCTCGGCCTGACCATATGTCCCGTGTCGAATCGCTTCGTGGTGCAGGACCTCACCTCGGCGCAGATCAAACGCATGCTCCAGCTGGGCATGCGCGCCACCATCAACTCCGACGACCCGGCCTACTTCCGCGCCTACATCAACGAAAACCTGCTGGCGCTTCACGAAGAAGGCAATGTGACTCGCGATGAGCTGGTGCAACTGGTGAGGAACAGCTTCATCGTGGCGTGGCTCGACGATGAGCTTCGGGATCAGTACTTGTCGCTGGTCGACGAGTACGTGCGTCGCGAATCAACCCCCACTTTAACGCCTAGGGCGCATGCGAGCGAAGTGACTCACTAACCCGGCCAGCGGCTTGACGAGCAACCGACGCGTTATCGCGCGCAGCGTCTCCGAGCGGGCAATAACGCGCGCGAGCGGCGGCGACAATGTTTCATAGGTGCGAATGAACGCACGGCCACCGCGACTCGTAGACAAATAGCGCGAGCGGAACTGACGCAGCAGCTGAACTTCCGGCGCGTTCGATTCCATCGCGGCAGTGGCGATGAAGCAGTTCAAGCCGCTTCCCGGCTGACCCGGCGGCAGCGCGGCCAGAAACTTATCGATCAAAGAACCGAACGTACCGATCGCCGGCAATATCACCAGATCGCCATTACTGGCGACTTCGACCGAGCGCGCGCCGAGCACGATGCCGCTCGGCAATCCGCCAGTGAAACCCATCATGGCAAACGCGTCGGCCGCAGCCGTCGCTGCGGCTAAATTCAATCTTTCGGTGATCGTGCGTATCACATTGTTGGTGATCTGGCCGACGAACATCCCCGCGAACAGGTTGTTGAAAAATGCCTGGAACCCGCCGCCCGTCCCGGCCGCGAATGTGATCGACGGCGCGCCGGCTCGCGCTGCTTCGAAGACCAGCGTCAGATCCACTTGATCGTTGGAGACTTCGATGGTGAATGGCAGCGTGTACGTATACGTCGTGGCCCCATACGGGCCGGTGGCGACCAGCGTCAGCACCCTGCTCGGCGGCGCGGACGTGACGGTGACCGTGCTTACCGTATTTCCGTCGGGCAGCGTGATCGGCGTCGGAATCATCGCGTTGACGTCCGCCATCGTGTAGCGCTTCAACTCGAGCAGCATGATATCCACCAACGCCGAGGCGTTTGCCGGTGCGCCTGCCGGCAGCGTGTCCATTCGGCCGGATCTGAAAATCGGGCCCGGCAACGCTGCCTGATGCACCGACAGCGCGATCTGGTGGTTGTTGTTCGACAGAAACGTGGGACCGGCAACCGTCGCGAAACTGGTGGCGGCGCCACCGCTAACCGCAACGCTGATTCGCTCCTGGTCGACCTGATTGATGTGGCTGTTGTTGTGGCTGTCGAAAACCGTCGACATCTCCCACAGCTGCACCTCTACCGCTCCCGACAGCGGCCCGCCCGACTGACTGGATACCCGGACCTGGTTCGCGTACGGCATGGCATGTTCCCTCGCCCGTGTTCCCGCCGTCATCGATCCTACGACTGGGAGTGGTGAGAAACATCGCTCTTTCGGGCAGCGCCACGCCGCCGAATATTTATTTTCTGGATTATTTCGCGCGCGGCTCCGGCAACTCCTCTTCGCCCAACTCATCCGCTCGCAACTGCCCGATGGTTGTCACCAACGCGTGGGCCGCATTGCGAACTTCCTGTTGGATTGCCTCGTCCTGGTCGAGCGCTTCGTGACTCGTGGCATAGGGCTCGTAGTAGCCGATATAACGATCCAGATGCGCAGCGTGGCTGGCAGGTATGAGTTTCATATCCGAAAGCCAGTCATGCAGATTGCGTCGTAGCGTTTCGCCACCCGCAGCGTCGCCATGCACGATCACCGAGAACGCACGACCCGCGAGATGCCGAGGATAGTCCCAGCCTTGCAACTCGATGGCCTTGGCCTTCTTCGCATCCTTGCCAGCCGTGCTCGTTGGATCGGGATTGCCGCCGTCGGCGCACACCAGGCGATCGATCATCAACTTCAACGTCGCCGGCGCCTGATACCAGTACACGGGCGTGACGATCATCACGCCATGCGCGGCGACCCAGCGAGGATAGATTTCGTTCATCCAATCGTGGACCTGACCCAGCGAATGATTCGGATAGCACGAGCACGGCCAATGACACAGTGGCATCGCGGTGGAGACACAAGCCTTGCACGGATAGATCACACGGCCGTACTCGGCGGTGAGATGACTGAGGTCGAGAATGTCGACTTCCATCTGTCGATCGAGCAACGTCTGCCGCGCGATCTGGCACAGTCGGAATGTTTTGGAGACTTCGCCCGGACAAGTCTCTTCGTGGCGCGCCGAGGCGCTGATGAGCAACACCCGGCTGGGAGCGCTCGAATCACTGTGCTGGCGCTGCGCCTTGTGAATCTCCTCGCGCGCCTGCAGCCATTCCTCGGATAGCTGATATTCCGGATTCTCGAACTCGGGACCGGCAGCTCGCGTGCGAGGACTCTTGCGCGATTCCTCATACGCCTGCCACGCGATTTCCATCAAAGCTTCGATCTGCGCCTTCGAACTGTCGAACTCAGGATCGTAAAAGCGTTCTCGAAAGCGAGCGCCAAATGTTTCCTTGTCGATGTGCGCTGAGTCGCCGACCTTGCGTGGCTCGGGAACCGGATGCGGGGAGGTGCGGCCGACGTTGCTCACATGCGCTCACCTGTCACGGAATGAGTAATTCCTGGCTAGGCAACGCGCCTATCGACAGTCGTGTTCCTGAACGCGCGCCCGCAGCGAGAAGCTACCGCGCCGGCGCCTTGAGCAAGGCTTTGTCGAGCACGCCGCCCTCGGCGAAATGCGTTTTGGTCACGGCGCCCCAACCGCCGAAGACTTCGTCCACTGTCACGAGCTTGACGTCAGGGAACTGTGCCGCGTACTTCTTCAACGCGGCCGGGTCGTGAACGCGGTTGTAATGTTTGGCGATGATGTCCTGACCAGCGGGGCTGTAAAGATATTTCAGGTACGCCGTAGCGGCCGCGCGCGTCCCTTTCTTGTCCACTACTTTGTCGACGACCGCCACCGGGAAATCGGCGCGCAGACTCATCGAGGGCATCACTGCCTCCAGATTGCTCTTGCCATACTCGCGACGAATCGCGATCACTTCACTTTCGAATGTCACCAGCACGTCGCCGATGCCGCGCTCGATGAAAGTGGTGGTCGCGCCGCGCCCGCCGGTGTCGAACACAGGAACGTTCGCGAGCAAGCGCGCCACGAAATCCGTCGCCTTGGTCTGATCGCCCTTGTTCTGCGCCAGCGCATAGGCGTACGCGGCGAGATAAGTGTAACGACCGTTGCCTGATGTTTTTGGATTGGGGAACACCACCTGGATGCCAGGCTTGGCCAGATCGGCCCAGTCCTTTACTTGTTTGGGATTGCCCTGACGCACCAGCAGCACGGGCAGCGAGTAGTAAGGCGAGGCGTCGTTCGGCAAGCGCTGACGCCAGTCCACGCCGACCAATCCGCGACTTTGCAGCAGCTCGATGTCCGTCACTTGATTGAACGTCACCACGTCTGCTGCCAGACCGTCCGCGACCGCGCGCGCTTGTTTCGACGATCCACCATGCGACTGACGAATCTTCAGCGGCTGTCCGGATTGTTTCTGCCACTGCGCAACGAAGGCAGGATTGATTTCATCGAACAGCTCGCGCGACACATCGTAGGAAGCGTTCAACAATTCCTGCGCGAACGCCGTGGGCGCGAAACAAAGGGCGAGCAGGAGCAACAGCGGATGAATTTTCATGGCCAGCATCACCAGCGGAATGATGGGCCTGAATTCTGGGCGCGCGACAATGCTCTGTCAGTAGCGCCGAAGGGATGAAGACGTTATCGAAAGTTATGAGCGGCGATGCGCGTTGGCCGACCCATAAATGAAAAGAAGCGGCGCCGCCACCGCGACGCCGCTTCTTCGA
>JBEVKA010000231.1:0-7202 GCA_040509855.1 Steroidobacter sp. | reverse complement strand
CTCGCCGCGGATGTAGTTGTAACCGACGCTGGCGCCCATGGCGTAACCGCCGATAGCCATGCCTTCGATCAGCGCGTGCGGGTTGTAACGCAGGATGTCGCGGTCGTGGCAGGTGCCAGGCTCGCTCTCGTCCGACTTACAAACGACGTACTTCTGGCCTGGAGCGTTGCGAGGCATGAAGCTCCACTTCATACCGGTCGGGAAGCCCGCGCCGCCGCGGCCGCGCAGGCCGGAAGCCTTCACCTGCTCGATGATTTCTTCCTTCGGCGTCTTTTCGCGCAGGATCTTCTCCCACACTTCATAACCGCCGATCTTGCGATAGGTATCGATCGTCGCTGGACGCTCCTTGCCGAGCGTCTCGAAGCAGACGAAGTTACTGGCGTATTTGCCCAGCAGCAGCTTGTTTGATTCGTCAGTCATGGTTGGCGATGGCTAATGTGTATCGCGACCGGTTATTTGTGACGATCGAGGATCTCGTCGATCTTCTCGGGCGTGAGATTCTCGTAGTACACGTGGTCGACCATCATCATCGGCGCGTTGTTGCACGCGGCCAGGCACTCTTCCTCGCGCTTGAGGAAGAAACGTCCGTCGGCGGTGCTCTCGCCCACCTTGACGCCCAGGCGCTTCTCGACGTGCGCCAGCATGTCTTCGCCGCCGCACAACATGCACGAGATGTTGGTGCAGACGGAAATGCTGTGACGGCCGACCGGCTTGGTCTCGAACATCGAATAGAACGTCGCGACTTCGTACACCTGGATCGGCGGCAGGCCGATGTACTCAGCGACCGCGTCCATGGCTTCACGAGTGAGATAACCGCCGATGTCGTGCTGGACGGCGCGCAACGCGGCGATCACCGCGGAACGTTTGCGCTCTGGCGGAAACTTGGTCAGCCAGTGATCGATCTCGTGGCGTGCGTGCTCGGACAGCACGCTCGGGCGACCGCTCGGCGCGTTGTGACCGACCGTGCCGGAGTCGACTTCACCCGGCTTCGGCGCGCTCTTGCCGCCATCGTGCAAGCTTGGTTCGTTCGTTTGGCTCACCGGTCGATTTCCCCGAATACGATGTCTTGCGTGCCGATCACGGCCACCACGTCCGCGAGCAGGTGGCCCGTCACCATCTCCTCCAGCGAGGCGAGGTGAGCGAAGCCCGGCGCGCGGCACTTCAAGCGATACGGCTTGTTGGCGCCGTCGGACACCAAGTAGATGCCGAACTCGCCCTTCGGCGCTTCCACCGCCGCGTATGTCTCACCGGCAGGAACGCAATAACCCTCGGTGAACAATTTGAAGTGATGAATCAACGACTCCATGTCGTCCTTCATCTCTTCGCGCGTGGGCGCGGCAATCTTGTGATCGCTGACCATCACCGGACCCGGATTGGCGCGCAGCCAGTCCACGCACTGTTTGATGATTCGATTGGATTGACGCATCTCCTCGACGCGCACCAGGTAGCGGTCGTAGCAGTCGCCATTCACGCCAACCGGAATGTCGAAGTCCATGCGGTCGTAAACGTCATACGGCTGCTTCTTGCGCAGGTCCCATTCGATGCCGGAACCGCGGAGCATCGGGCCAGTGAAGCCGAGCTGCAGCGCGCGCTCCGGAGAAACGACGCCGATGTTCACCGTGCGCTGTTTCCAGATGCGGTTGTCGGTGAGCAATGTTTCGTACTCATCGACGTTGGCCGGGAAGCGCTGGGTGAAGTCTTCGATGAAGTCGAGCATGCTGCCGCGACGACGTTCGTTGAGACGATCGACGTCGTTCTGCGAGCGCCACTTCGAGGGCTGATACTTCGGCATCGAATCCGGCAGGTCGCGATACACGCCGCCGGGACGGTAGTACGTCGCATGCATGCGTGTGCCCGAAACGGCCTCGTACACGTCCATCAAATCTTCGCGTTCGCGGAAGGCGTACAGGAACACCGTCATCGCGCCGATGTCGAGACCGTGCGCGCCGAGCCACATCAGGTGATTCAGAACGCGCGTGATCTCATCGAACATCACGCGAATGTATTGAGCGCGCTCCGGCACCGTGATGCCGAGCAGCTTCTCGATCGCCATGACATACGCGTGCTCGTTGCACATCATGGACACGTAGTCGAGACGATCCATGTAGCCGATCGATTGATTGAACGGCTTGGACTCGGCCAGCTTCTCGGTGCCCCGATGCAAGAGGCCCACGTGCGGGTCGGCCTTCTGGATGACCTCGCCTTCCATCTCCAGCACCAGGCGCAGCACGCCGTGCGCGGCCGGATGTTGAGGTCCGAAGTTCAACGTGAAATTGTGAATCTCGCTCATGACTTGGTCTTCGCTCAGGCGCGCGGCACGTCGGCACCGACCGGCACTTCCTTGAGCACCTGGTCGTAGCGGTTGTCTTCGCGAATGACTCGCGGCACGAGCGTGCGCGGCTCGATGCTCACCGGCTGATACACCACGCGGCCCTTGGCCGGGTCGTACTTCACTTCCACGTTGCCGATCAGCGGGAAATCCTTGCGGAACGGATGGCCGATGAAACCGTAATCGGTGAGCAGGCGACGCAGGTCCGGATGATTACGGAACATGATGCCGTACATGTCGAACGCTTCGCGCTCGAACCAGTTGGCGCCGGCCCACACTGGCACCACCGAATCGATCACCGGCGGCTCGCCTTCCGACGTGAAGCTGCGCAGACGCAGGCGCCAGTTGTTCGAGATCGACAGCAATTGATAAGTCACCGCGAAACGCTTCGGCCGCTCCTCGGAAACATTCTCCTTGATGCGATTGACGCCGCGGCTGAAACCAGTGGCGGTCGACGCCAGCGTGTTCCATTCCTCGCGGCCGTAATCCAGATAATCGACGCCCGCCACGTCGATCAATTGTTCGAAGCCAAACTGCGGATCGTCGCGCAGCTCGCGGCAGACGGCGAGCAGCTGCGAAGCGTCGACTTCGAATGCAACATCGCCTACCACTGCGGGCAGCGTGCGCAGTTCCTGCGCAAAGCGCGCCGTCAGTCGCGAGGCCAGTGTCTCGGTACGTGAACTCATCCCGTTCTCGCTGAAAAGAACCTACGGAGCCCCACAGGGCCCCCTCAAATCGCGCTTAGCGCGCGATGGTGCTGGTACGACGGATCTTGTTCTGCAGTTGCAGGATGCCGTACAGCAATGCTTCGGCGCTCGGCGGACAGCCGGGCACATACACGTCGACCGGTACGATCCGATCGCAGCCACGCACCACTGCATACGAGTAGTGGTAGTAGCCGCCGCCATTGGCGCACGAACCCATCGAGATCACCCAACGCGGCTCGGGCATCTGGTCGTAAACCTTGCGTAGCGCCGGCGCCATCTTGTTCACCAGCGTGCCCGCCACGATCATCACATCGGACTGGCGCGGGCTCGGACGGAACACCACGCCGAAACGATCGAGGTCATAACGGGCAGCGCCCGCGTGCATCATCTCGACCGCACAACAAGCCAAACCGAAAGTCATCGGCCACATCGAACCGGGGCGAGCCCAATTGACCACCGTGTCCAGCGTGGTGGTCATGAAGCCACGCTGAGTGACCGGTGCGTCCGGCGTTTCAGCGGTGGGAGCAGTCAATCCCATTCCAGCGCCCCTTTCTTCCACTCGTAAACGAAGCCCACGATCAGGATCAACAGGAAAATGCCCATCGCCCCGAGCCCGACCATACCGATCGCGTCGAGCGAGACCGCCCACGGAAACAGGAAAGCGATTTCCAGATCGAAGACGATGAACAGGATCGCGACCAGGTAGTAACGCACGTCGAACTTCATGCGCGAATCCGAATAAGCTTCGAAGCCGCACTCGTAGGCGGAGAGCTTTTCAGCATCGGGACGGCGCGGGCCGAGCAGGAAGCCCAGGCCAATCAGCACCGAGCCCAGCACAGCGGCCACGCCCAGGAAAATGAGTATGGGAACGTAGTTTTGCAACATGCGCTAACTAGCTGACGCGCCGGGTCCGGCGGCGGCGCGCATTGTATCAGGACGATACGGGAACGGACCTATAAACTTTGCACGAAGGCAGCTTTCTTCACTGACAAATCGTGCACCACTTCAGGCACATGGATGTGCCCGCGCCGAAGGCGGCGAGCGCGTCGGAAATTCGCGCCTTTTCTCATGCGCCCAGCGCGAGTGGGCCGCTACACGCTATCCTGCGTTTTCGCGGCATTCGTACATCCGTGTACAGCACAGATGCCCGAGTCGCTGGGAATTTAAATGGTGCGGCTGAGAGGACTCGAACCTCCACGGATTGCTCCACTACCACCTCAAAGTAGCGTGTCTACCAGTTCCACCACAGCCGCACTGAAATCTTTCAAAAGCCAAATCAACTTGCCGTAGCCCTCACCCGCCGTCTTCGTCACTGCTGCGGCGGTTGCTCCACCGGTGGCAGCGTTTCGCTGGCCGGCGCTGTGGGCGTTTCAACGGCGGGCGCTGGTGGCGCCCCATCATTCGTAGCCGAGTTCGTTGCCGGCGCGACGGGCGCGCCTTCAGGCAATGCCGGCGCGGCGTCCTGCTGAACACCGACGCGATCGATCACGCTCTTCGGCGCCTCGGGAGCGCGACCGCCCAGATATGCCAATGTCAGGCTGGTGGCGATGAATAGCGCCGCCAGCGTCGCGGTCGTTCGCGACAGGAACGAGGCCGAGCCGCGAGCGCCGAACACCGTGCCGGAAGCGCCGGCGCCAAAGCCAGCGCCCGCATCGGCGCCTTTGCCCCGTTGCAGTAACACCAGCGCCACGATGGCTGCGGCGATGAGCAAGTGAAAGATCACCACCGCAGAATGTAACCAGTTCATATCTCGATCCGCTTCTTCGCGCTCGGTCAGTGAGCCTGGCCAGCCGCGCAAATCTTCAAGAATTCATCCGCCTTCAACGACGCGCCACCGATCAGGCCGCCGTCGACGTCGGGCATCGCGAAGATCTCCTTCGCGTTCGTCGCTTTCACGCTGCCGCCATACAGGACGCGTAAAGCGGCGGCGATTTTAGCATCACGACGCGCCACCTCGGCGCGAATGTGTGCGTGAACTTCCTGCGCCTGTGCCGGGGTCGCATTTTTACCGGTGCCAATGGCCCACACCGGCTCGTACGCCAGCACTGCCTGTTGCAAGGCATTCGCGCCCGCTACATCCAGCACCGCCGCCAGCTGCCGCGAGACCACCTGCGTGGTCAGCGCTTTCTCCCGCTCTTCCGACGTTTCGCCGACGCAGAGGATCGGGATCAGACCCTGCGCCTGCACCGCCAGGAACTTGCGCGCCACGAGCGCGTCGTCCTCGCGATAGATCGTACGGCGCTCGGAGTGCCCCACGATCACGTACGTGCAACCCACGTCCTTCAGCATCGCCGCGCACACCTCGCCGGTGAACGCTCCAGAACCCTCGGCACACACCGTCTGCGCGCCCAGTGCAATCGTCGA
The DNA here is from genome assembly GCA_040509855.1 of Steroidobacter sp. GTDB lineage: Bacteria > Pseudomonadota > Gammaproteobacteria > Steroidobacterales > Steroidobacteraceae > Steroidobacter. The sequence continues at coordinate 1,802 of JBEVKA010000231.1, read as the reverse complement.
TGCCTTCAGCTGCCGCCCGACTTCCCACAAGTAAATGTGAGGCGGACAGACCGCGATATCGACCGCCGTCTGCGCCGGCAAACCGAGCAGCAGGGCTTCGATCAGCTCGGCATTTTCCTTGCGCGAGCCGTGCATCTTCCAGTTCCCGGCGATGAATGGCCGGCGCATCGCGTACCTCGAAATCTCGTAATGTTCAGGCGCGGCCCAGCGAAGGGCGCGGAAGCTTAGCGGCGGCCCCGAGCGAAAGCAAACGGGTATTGGCGCTCAGCCAACCGCCGCTTTCTGCTCGGCCGCCGACGCCACCGCCTTGGCCAGTTCGCGACAGATTTCCTTCACCAGCTTGTCGTCGCTGCCTTCGACCATGACGCGGATCACCGGTTCGGTGCCCGACGGACGTAACACGATCCGGCCGCTGCTGCCCAAACGCGCCTCGGCGCGGGCCACCGCATCGGTGATCTCGGTCGACTTGAACGGATCGATCTTCTTCGCCACCCGCACGTTTTCCAGCACCTGCGGATACTTCGGCATGGGCGCGGCGAGCTCGGCGAGGCTGGCACCCGTCTCTTTCATGATCGCCAGCACCTGCAGGGCGGAGATTAACGCGTCGCCAGTGGTAGTGTGATCCAGGCACAGCAGATGGCCCGAGGTCTCCCCGCCCAGCGTGCCGCCGGTTTCTTTCAGCAGCTCCATCACATAACGGTCGCCGACCTTGGCGCGGCGGAATGAAATGCCTTCCTTCTGGAGCGCATGTTCGAGTCCCAGATTGCTCATCACCGTGCCCACCACCGGGCCTCGCAGTTTGCCCTGGCGCTGACGCGCCCTGGCGATGATGTACAGCAGTTGATCGCCGTCCACGGTGCGACCGAGGTTGTCGACCATGACCAGACGATCGCCGTCGCCATCAAGCGCGACTCCCGCCTGCGCCTGCACGCCCGGCACGGTGAGTTGCAACAGGCTCGGCGACGTCGAACCGCAATTGAGATTGATGTTACGTCCGTTCGGCGACGAACCGATCGGCACGATCTCCGCGCCGAGGTCGGCGAGGATGCGCGGGCCGACTTTGTAACCGGCGCCGTTGGCGCAATCGATCACCAGCTTGAACTCGGACAGATCCAGCCCCGGCACCGTGCTCATCACGAATTCCTGATAGCGCACGCGGGACTTGTCGACACGCGTCGCGCGGCCAAGCTCACCCGAGCTGCGCGTCACGGGCGGCTCGTCGAGCAGTTGTTCGATCTGCGCTTCGATGTCGTCGTTGAGCTTGCCGCCGGCGCGATCGAAGAACTTGATGCCGTTGTCTTCGTACAGATTATGCGAGGCGCTGATGACCACGCCGAAGTCGCATTCGAAACGTTTGGTTAGATACGCGATGCCGGGCGTCGGCAGCGGACCGATCAACATCACGTTGACGCCCGAGGCGACGAAGCCCGCTTCCAGCGCGGACTCGAACATGTAACCCGAGATGCGTGTGTCCTTGCCGACCAGCACGGTGCCGCCCTTCGGAGCCAGCACGCGCGCCGCTGAGCTCGCCAGGCGCAACGCGAACTCGACCGTCAGCGGATGCTCGCCGACACGGCCACGCACGCCATCGGTGCCAAAGTATTTACGGCTCAAGGGACAACCTCGAAGTGACTACTGACTCATGACTACTGACTAGATGGACAGCATCGGCTGTTGATAGCCGGCGTTGCGCAGTGCCTGGGCCACCTTCACGGCGTCGACGGTCTCGGCCACATCGTGGACGCGAAGGATAGCAGCCCCAGACAACGCGGCCGCGGTTGCCACTGCCAATCCGCCGGCCA
>JBEVKA010000230.1:0-9814 GCA_040509855.1 Steroidobacter sp. | reverse complement strand
CAGGATGTTGTTGAAGTCGTGCGCAATGCCGGCCGCCATGGCCGACAACGCACGGCTCTTCTCGAGCAATTCGCGGTCCCGCTCCGCTTGGAGCCGCGCAGTGACATCATTCGCGAACGCAATCACGCCTTCGTCGGCGGTGCCGCGGTCCACCAGGGCCAGGTGCCAATGACATTGCAACTGGCTGCCATCCTTGCAACGGGTCGGAAGCACCACGCCGTCGGGGTACTCCACGCCCGCGAGCAGCTTCGGACAAACCTCTTCGATGACCGGCATGCTCTCCGGTGTCGCCACCAGATCATGAATGTGCCGGCCGATGGCTTCCGCTTCCGTGTAACCGAAGGTAGCGGTAGCAGCAGGATTCCATACGCGCACGATGTGGTCCGTGCCCCACACGATGCATGCCAGAGGCGCACGATCCATGTACAACTGCAAACGGTCGTTGGTCGCCTGCAGCTGCGTGAGGCTCGCGTCCTCCTCAGGACTGATTTGGTTCGCAGGTCGGCGGTGTGACCGCCACCACTGCGTCAGCGCAGACATAATGGCCCACAGAAATTTTGTTACTTATGGAGCGCCGCGCGCATGTTCACCGGGGTCGCGCGACTTGGGCCAACGTATCACAGCGGTGCGGCTGAACGCCTTGAGGAACTCTCCTGCCTGATCGCTAGGAAAATGGAGTAAGCACTTCGGTACCGCACCGGGATCCGCCTAAGATGCACAGCGGTAGTCGCTATCAGATATTCCAGCGTTCGCGGCACAGCGCGAGGAAGCGCGCGCCCGCTTGTGACAACGGCTGGTGTCGCAAGTGATACACACCCACCTGCCGTTCAATGCTGGAAAACGGCAAACCTTCGATGTGCACCAGCTCCGGCGGCAGGTTGGTGACCAGGTTGGAGACATAGGTCACCGCCTTGTTCTCCGCCACCAGCGCCAACCGCAATTCCATGTGACTGACTTCCCACACCGACGCGAACGCGTTGCGCAGGCGATCGCCGCTGGCGCGCTTGGGCAATTCGTCGAGATAGGAAGTCACTAGTGGCACCGTGCGCAACGTCGCTTGTGGATCGCGCTTCAACGCTTCGCGACTCGGATGATCGCGCGCGATCATCAAACGACGGGTTTCGGCGAACAGCGAATACACGGTGAAGTAGTCGGGCATGGAGTGTTGCAGCGGACCGAAGCCCACTTCCCAACGACCATCGGAAACGCCGTGCACGATTTCGCGACTGGGCGCGACCGTGACTTTGAAACGCGTCAGCGGATTGCGCTCGGAAAATTCCTTCAATAGCGAAATGCCATATCGCGCATTGACTGCCGGCGACAGTGCCAGCGACAGCGTCGACAATGCGCCACTCTTGATCTGCGCGATGTCGGCGAGCGTTTCGCGCTCCTCGTTCAGCACCGTCTCTGCATAACGCAGCAGACGAATGCCGGCTTCGGTGAGCTGCGGAGGATTTCCTCTGCGCAACAACACGGCGCCGAGCCGATGCTCCAGGTTGGCGATCGCCTGGCTCACCGCCGATTGCGACAGGTTCAGCCGCTCGGCCGCGCGACTGAAGCCGCCCGCCTCGACCACAGCGTGAAAACAACGGACCTCATTGCGCTCGATTTGCATGCGTCAATTTTCGCGCGGCGGTGGCGACGCCCGCAATTCTTATCTACTGCGAGCTTCACAGCCGCGCGCGTGTTCGGCTTGCGCGCATGTCATGGAGCAGCGACAGGACAATCGCATCATTCGACTCGCTACCCATTATGTAGGACCGCTGCCGGTCGATATTCGATGGCATTCATTGCCCTGACCCACAGACAAATTACAACGGTCCTTGTCAGCACATGCGCGGCATGGCTATAGTGCAGCCTCGTGTATCAGTGACTAACCCACACGTGTCCCAAACGCACTCCCCCATCGCCGCGATCGTTGACCCGATCAGCGTCGTAGTACCGGTCGTAGCGAACAGCCACGCGCCGTAGGGGATCCATTACATAGACATAGAATCCATCACCCCCGTCGGCGCGAGCCGGCGGGGGTTTTTTCGTTTTGGCGCCGGCTCGCTCGATGGGGACTCCCACACTCAAGGAGTCATTCATGACCGCGCCACAACCTGCTCTCGCCTCGCCTGGCATCGCGACCCGGCGTAGCGGCGCCGAGCTCATCATTCACCTGTTGGAACGACAGGGCGTCGGGCTCGTCGCGGGCATTCCGGGCGGCGCATTGCTGCCGTTATATGAAGCGTTGGGCCGTTCCACTGTTCTGCGACACGTGCTCGCGCGACATGAACAAGCGGCAGGCTTCATCGCGCAGGGGATGGCGCGCATCACCGGCAAGGCCGGTGTGTGTTTCGCCACGTCGGGGCCGGGCGTGACCAATGTGATAACGGCGCTCGCGGATGCGAAGCTCGATTCCATTCCGCTGGTGTGTATCGCTGGGCAGGTGCCGACGGCATTGATCGGCACGGATGCTTTCCAGGAAGTGCCGACCCTCGACATGGTCCGGCCGATCACCAAGGCGAGCTTTTTCGTGCGCGAGGCGAGCGAGCTGTGGCGCGTGATTCCTGAAGCGTTTCGGATCGCCGAGAACGGACGGCCCGGGCCGGTGCTCATCGATGTGCCCAAGGACGTTCAGCTGCAAAGCGCGGATGAGGAAGTGATCGCTGATTTATCGCCGCTGTCCGGGTCGTATATGGGCGCAGCTGAACAGTTCGACCTCGCGGCTCGAATGATTCATTCGGCACAGCGGCCAGTGCTCTACGTGGGCGGCGGAATCGTGAAAGCGCGAGCGCACGATCTCATTCGCGAGTTGGCCGAGAATGCAGGCTTGCCGATGACATCGACATTGATGGCGCTCGGCGCTTTGCCATCCGAGCATCCGCTCAATCTAGGCATGCTGGGCATGCACGGCGCGCGTTTTACCAATCTGGTGATCGATGAGTGCGACCTGCTGATCGCCATCGGCGCGCGCTTCGACGATCGCGCCACCGGCAATCCCAAGCGATTCGCGCCACACGCTCGCATCATTCACATCGACATCGACCGGCGCGAGCTCGGCAAGATCAAACCAGCGGATCTGACGATTTGCGCTGACGCGCGGGTTGCGGCGACCGAGCTGTTGAAGCGAGTCGAGCCGGCGCGTCGAACGTTGTGGCTGTCGCGAGTCGAGCAATTGAAGAGCGCTCATCCGCTGCGCACGCCGGGCATTCGCGATCTGTGTTCTCCATACGGGATCGTGCAGGCCGTCGGAGAGATTGCGCCGGCGGATTGCATCGTCACCACCGACGTCGGTCAGCATCAGATGTGGGTGGCGCAGCGGTTTCCGTTCGTGCGTCCCGATCGATGGCTCACCTCCGGCGGGCTGGGCACGATGGGCTTCGGTTTGCCGGCCGCCATCGGCGCGGCGCTGGCGGAGCCCGATGCGACCACGATCTGTTTCACCGGCGACGGCAGCTTGCTCATGAACGTGCAGGAGCTGGCCACGCTGGCCGAGCTCGATCTGAACGTGAAAATCGTGCTGCTCGACAATGCCGCGCTCGGTTTGGTGAGGCAGCAGCAGGAATTGTTCTATCAGCGCCGCTTCGTAGCCTCGCAGTTCGATCAGCCGAGTCAGTTCGTCGCGATCGCGCGGGCGTTCGGCGTTCCGGCGTTCGATCTTGGCAAATCAGCCGCTCCTCACACCGCTCTGGCCGACGCGCTGAATGCTCGCGGTCCCAGGCTGATTCGTGTGCCGATCGCCGCGAGTCAGCACGTGTTGCCGATGGTTGCGCCGGGTGCGGCGAACACAGATGCTTTGGATCATCCCATGAGTTTTGAATAGGACCACGATGCAGTTCAGCGAGATTCTGGCTTCGTTCCATGGCACCGACGAGGAATGTCGGGTCACGGTCTCCGATGACTGGTTGCAGGGCCGGGCGACGTTTGGCGGTTTAGTAGCCGCGGTGGGCAACGAAGCCATGCGCAAGTTCGTGCCTCGCGAGCGCGCACTTCGATCGCTGCAAACGACGTTTGTCGGTCCAGCGGGCGCGGGTACGTGGAAGCTTCGCGCGCAAGTGCTTCGAGTGGGCAAGGCCGTAACACTGGCGCGATGTGAAGTGATAGCGGGCGACCAATTGGTCGCGACCCAAATCGGCGTGTATGGAATGGATCGCGAATCAGCCGTGCTGGTGAAACCGACACCTACCGATCCACCGCGCAAGGTGGACGAGATCAACGAACTGCGCTTCGTTCCAGACCGCGCGCCCGCGTTCGTGCAGCACTTCGCTCTGCGGTTCGCGGAAGGCGCGAAGCCGTTCACGAGCACGCGCTCGCCATCCAAAGTTTTCATCAAACACCGCGATCCTTCGCCGCTGACCGAATCACACATCGTCGCGCTGGTGGACTGCATTCCCACGCCGGCCTTGTCGATGTTCAAGGCGCCCGCGCCGGGCAGCTCACTGGTGTGGATGCTGGAGTTTTTCGAACACGATCTGGAGTTTGCGCCGGATGCATGGTGGCGCATCGACACCGATATCGATGCCGCAACCGGTGGCTACGTCAATCAAACCGGCTTGCTGCACGATCCGAACGGACGGCCGGTGGCGCTGTCACGCCAGCTGTTCGCCGTGTTCGGCTAGTCAGGACGCGCGCGCCACCTTGGCGACGTCGAGTACGCCGTTGATGATGAACTGCACGCCGATGCAGATGAGCAGGAAGCCCATGATGCGCGCCATCGCATTCATGCCCGCGACGCCGAGTACTCGCGACAGCCGGGTCGCCGCTTTCAGCACCCAATAAGAAATCACGCCCACGATCGCCACGCCGATCGCGATCAACGCGTGGCCCACGATGATGTGCTGACTCTCCTGCACCGTCGCCGACATGCCGATGACGACGGCGATCGAGCCCGGCCCGCTCAAGCCAGGCATGGCGAGCGGAGTGAACGACACGTCCGCCTTCTGCGCAGCTTCCACCTGCTCCTGGCGCGACATCGCGACCGTATCCGGGAACAGCATGCGGAAGCCCAGGTAGCTCACGATCATGCCGCCGGCGATGCGCAGGCCGGGAATGGAAATGCCGAAGAAGTTCATGATGAGGCCGCCCGCGACCAGGAACGACGTCAGAATGAAAAACATGTAAATGCAGGCGCGCCGGATCTGCTCGGTGCGCTCCTGCTCGGTCAGGTTGGCGGTGATGGTCATCACCATGCCGACCGCGGACAGTGGATTGACGATGGGCAGCAGCGCACCCACCGTGCTCAAAACGTACATCGAACCTTCGGCGAACCAATTCATCGGGCGCAACTTACCGGAAACCGTTTCAACTAGCTCTTCTTTCGTTTCGCAGCGGTTTGCGGTTTACACAGACGCTCGAAGCCGCTGGCAATGAACGGCGCCATGCGCTGTGCGATGGCGGTGAAGTCGCTCGATTTACACAGTCCTTCGGAGAGTCGGTCGATGCGGCCGGTCTGCGAGAGTGTCAGCGTCAGCGCGCCGGACAGAAAGTGATAGCTCCAGTACAGCTCCTGTTCGCTGACGTCGGGCAACGCCTTGCGAAGCGCGTCGATGAGATGATGAATCACCGGATCGAAAGTGCGCCCCATGGTCTCGCCGCCCCACGCCGGCGTGTTGTTGACCTGCGCGATCAAGGCGAAGTAGTTGTGCCAGTGCTGGTCGCCGGTCGCCGCGCGACGCAGGATGGGCTGAAGGAACGCGTCGATCACGCCTTCGACCGTGATGGCGCTGCCCGCTTCCTTCACGTACGCATCGATGGACTCGATGCGCTCCTTGTTGATGATCTCGGCGCGCCGCTCGAACACGGCGTCGAACAACCCGCGCTTGGTGTCGAAGTAGTAATGCAATAGCGCGGTGTCGACCTTCGCTTCCTGAGCGACTTCGCGAACCGTGACGCCCCAGAATCCATGGCGTGAGAAATGATCCTCGGCCGCGTCGAGGATGCGCTGTTGCATGTCGGGCGGGCTGGACGCCTTCAGCGGCCGCCCGCGCCGGACTTTGCGGCGTTTGGTGCTCATGACGAATCCGCCGTGGCGTAAAAGCCGCAGAGCATACCCAATCCCCCGCCGTTTGCCTCGTGCCGGGGCGTTTTCCATGCCCGCCATTCTATTCATCATGTGATGAATAATTGTCAGGCGCCGCGCCCGGAGGCAATCTCGGCCTAAATCCTCACCTGATGAATTATTCGAACGGACCTGTTGGTCCGGACATGGGGGGATTCGAGCATGCCTGCCAATGCTGTCAGCGGCGCATTGCGCCTGTCGATCGCGGCCATCCTTGCTTCTCAATTGCCTTGCGTTGTTGGTGCGCAGAGCAGCTCCGACGACGACGCCACCAGCCTCGAAAGCGTGACCGTCACCGCTCGCCGGCGCGAAGAAAGCCTGCAGGACGTGCCGGTCGCAATCTCCGCTCTGACGGCGGATCAATTGCAGACCCAGAACGTGCGCACGCTGGAAGACATGACGGCGTTCGCGCCCAACATCAAAGTGAATGCCGGCCGCGCCACCAGCAGCACCATCAATGCTTATATCCGCGGCGTCGGTCAGAACGATCCGTTGTGGGGCTTCGAACCGGGCGTCGGCATTTATATAGACGACGTCTACGTCGCGCGACCGCAAGGCGCCTTGCTCGATGTTTACGATGTCGAGCGCATCGAGGTGCTGCGCGGACCGCAAGGCACGCTGTACGGCAAGAACACCATCGCCGGTGCCATCAAATATGTGACTCGCGATATCGCTACCGATCCGACGTTCAACGTTTCGGCGACCGGCGGCAGTTATAACCAGCGCGAGATCAAGATCGGCGGCTCGACGCCGGTGGTCGACGACCATATCTATCTCGGCGCCGCGGTCGCTTACTTGCGCCGCGACGGCTACGGCGAAATCGTCGACGACGGCCGGTCACGCTCGTTCAATCGCATTGGTCAGGATGTGTCGGATAAAGACGTGCTCGCGGCACGCGCGAATGCGACGTTCGTCTGGGGTGACAGCTCGCGGCTGCGCATCCTCGCCGATACAGTGCAGGACAACTCGAATGCCACCGGCGGCCAGCGTTTGAACAATCTCACCATCGCTGCGGGACCGGCGGCGGGAAGTTATCCGCGCCTGGGCGACCGTTACGATCAGCGCACCGACATGCCGGTCGATCGCGATCGCTTCATCAACAAAGGCATCGCTGCCACTTACACGCAGTCGCTCACGGACTCGCTGGATTTCAAGCTGGTCGGCGCGTATCGCGAAGGCGAAGGGCGACAGTTCATCGACTTCGATGAGTTGAACGTCAACCTGTTCCAGGTGCCGGCGCAGTACAGCGATCATCAGTCCAGCGGCGAGGCGCAGCTCACCTACACCAGCGACTTGGTGAAAGGCGTCGCCGGCGTTTATTACTTCACCGGCTTTGCGCAAGGCGCGTTCGACGCATCGCTCGGCTCGCTGGGACTCACCTCGCTGACCAAAGGTGGCGTCGACACGGACAGCATCGCGGTTTATTTCGACACGACCTGGCCACTGACGGATCGTTTGAATCTGAACGTCGGCGCACGCTGGAACGAGGACGACAAGGAAGCGACGATATTCGTCGCGCAATACTTGGGCGTGCTCGCGCCGAACGCGACGCTGTTCGATCAAAACAATGTGCCGCCGGGCTTTCTGCTGGCGGCGGTTCAAAGCAACTACACCAACGACCGCAGTTTCTCCAACGTGTCGCCGCGCCTCGGCGTGGACTTCAAGCTCACCGCCGATCTGATGCTGTATTTCAGCTACGCCGAAGGCTTCAAGAGCGGCGGCTTCGACATGCGCGGCAACGCCGCCGTCAATCCCGCCACTCGCAATGGCTATGACGCAGAGACCGCCGACAACTTCGAAGCGGGCATGAAGTCTTCGTGGTTCGACGACAGCCTGCAGCTCAATCTCACGGTGTTCTACACACCGTACAAGGATGTGCAGATCACGACGCAGCAGTTCCAACTCGTGAACGGCGTGCCGACCAACGCGACCGCCGTGCTCAATGCCGGCAAGCAATTGAACCAGGGTGTGGAGCTGGAAACGATGTGGCGGCCGCTGTCCGCGCTCACGTTGGTGATGAACATCGGCTACCTCGATGCGGAGTTCGACGAATTCTTCATCGGCTGCACGCCGCCACGTGCCGGTTGCCGCGTAAATGCGGCGACGTTCAACGAGCCGATCAACTCGCCGGATTGGACGACATTCCTCGGCGCGACCTACAAATGGCAGCTCGGTACAGGCGGCATGAGTGCGCACGCGGGCTACCAGTATCGGAGTGCCACCAAGGTGGCCAACACCACGGCGAGCATCACCGACCAGGATGCGTACGACGTGCTGGATCTCGGTGTCGCATACACCACGGCGGATGAGAGCTGGCGCTTCTCGGTGGAAGGCAAGAACATCCTGGACGAGGAATATCGCGTCGCTGGTTACGACTTCGGTGCGACGGGCGCCACCGGCGGCTTCAGCCAGATCGGCTTCTATGGCCCGCCGCGCACAGTGTCTGTGAACGCGACTTATCGCTACTGATATGGCATCGAGCCGCACGATCCTCATCACCGGTGCCGCGAGTGGCATTGGCCTCGCGCTGACGAAGCACTTCGCGATGAGCGGGTATCGCGTCATCGCATGTGACTTGCAGCGTGAGCCGCTCGATTCGCTACGCAGTGAGTTGCCTGAGATTCGCACGCTCACATTCGACGTCGCGGACGCGCAGCAGATCGAGAGTACGTTTTCGCAGTTGGCGGACGACTCGCCCGACGTGCTGATTAACAACGCGGGCCTGCAGTACGTCGCGCCGCTGGAGGAATTCCCGCCGGAGAAATGGCAACAGTTGATCGCTGTCATGCTCACAGGCGCCGCACTGATGACGCGAGCAGCGTTGCCAGTGATGCGCCGTCGGAACTACGGTCGCATCGTGAACATCGGCTCCATTCATGCGCTGATCGCTTCGCCTTACAAGAGCGCGTACGTCGCGGCCAAGCATGGGCTGATCGGCTTCAGCAAGGCCGTTGCGCTCGAGACGCACGACGCCGATATCACCATCAACACCGTGTGCCCTGGCTACGTGAAGACGCCGCTGGTCGAGGCGCAGATCGCTTCGCTGGCGCGCTCACATCACATGACGGAGCGGCAAGTGGTCGAGGAGATCATGCTCAAACCCATGCCGAAGCGGCAGTTCATCACACCCGAGGAACTGATCGGCAGCGTCGAGTTCCTGCTCAGCCCGGCGGCACGCAACATCACCGGTCAATGCCTGGTGCTGGATGGAGGCTGGACCGCGCAGTAGTGCTACGCTGCGCACCCATGTCGCGCAGCGATAAACTCCTCTTGTTGGCCGCCCTGTACGTGGCGCAGGGCCTGCCTTTCGGTTTTTTCACGCTGGCGCTGCCGGTGTTGTTACGAGAAGCCGGATATTCGCTGAAGGCCATCAGCGCGCTCAGCTTGCTGGCGCTGCCGTGGGTGCTGAAGTTTCTATGGGCGTCGTGGCTGGATCACACAGGCAGCCGACGCGTCTGGCTGCTTTCGTTTCAGGCGGCATCCATCGTCGGCGCGCTGCTGCTCTCCCAAATGGGATTGAATCAAAGCCTCGTGCTGCTGATGGTGGCGGCGTTCGCTTTCAACATCGTGGCGGCTTCGCAGGATGTCATCACCGACGGCCTCGCCGTGCGGATGCTCGACGCTCGCGAGCGCGGCCTGGCGAACGCCATTCAAGTCGGCGCGTATCGCTTCGGCATGATTCTGGGCGGCGGCTTGCTGCTGGCGATCTTCGCGCACACAGGCTGGCGGATCACGTTTCTAAGCATGGCGGCGCTGCTGGCGCTGACCATG
>JBEVKA010000229.1:0-3904 GCA_040509855.1 Steroidobacter sp. | reverse complement strand
CAGCAATCCAGGCAGTACGTAACGCGTGAGACAAACCAGCGTCGAGACGGGATTGCCGGGCAACGCATAGACAGTCTGGCCAGCGGCGCCGACGCCGAACCACAGCGGCTTGCCGGGCCGCTGCGACACTTTGTGAAACACGACGCGCACGCCCAGTTCCTGCAACACCTGCGGGATGTAATCGAAACGGCCCATGGACACGCCGCCGCTCAGGATCAACACATCGTGCGAATCGAGATGCTCGCGCAGGCGAGTGCGCAGCGTGGGCAGATCGTCCGGAACATGATCCTGCGCGAGCGAGGTGTAACCGTGCTGACGCAACGAGGCCGTGACTGCGTAAACATTCGAACGTGAGATTTGCCAGTCACGCAGTGGCTGGCCGGGCTCGACCAGTTCGTCTCCCGTGGAGATCACCATGATTCGCGGCGTGCGAGCGACCGTGGCGTGACTCTGGCCATTCGAGGCAATCACCGCGACTTCGGGCGATCCAAGTCGGCAGCCAGACGCGAGCAACAAATCGCCACGACGTGAATCGATGCCACGCATGTGAACATGAAAGTGGCGCACTGGCGCCGGTGCATCGTCGCGCAGATGTGCGATTCCATCGCGCATCTCGATATTCTCGACTGGCACCACACAGTCGCAGCCGATGGGCAACATCGCGCCAGTCATGACTTCGATGCAGTCGCCAGGATCGCTCAAGCTCAAAGGCGCCGAGCCGGCGGCTTGTGTGCCGGCGACGCGAAAGCTGGCGCGGTCGTCCTGCCAGCTGGAGAAGGAGAATGCGATGCCATCCATGGTCACGCGATCGAACGGCGGTTGGTCGCGAGTGGCGGTGATGGATTCACGCAGCACCTTGCCTGCCAGCTCGGTGAGCGGCATGCGCACGGCCGGAAGACGCGTCGCGTGCTGGCGGATCGCGGCCTCGGCCTCGGCGGGTGAAATGAGGCGGCTGGACACGGAAACAGTGTGTCACGAGCCGTTCGGGATCGCTATGTCGAAGCGGGAATGGCGCAGGATTGGGCAATTTTTCGACAGCCCGATCCCGGTCCGTCAAAACGCGCAGGCCGGAATCCGTTCCGTGGCTCCGTCACCTGCGCGTAAGCTGAGGAAACTGTCCGTAGCTCCCTCATGGAGCGGCTGATTTCGCTCCATTCCCTGGCCTTTGGCCCAAGCCACGCCGTTGGCACATCAATCCAGCGGCGCAGCGTTGCGCCGGGCTTTCGAAATCGATCGAGCGTCCTCGCCCGGGGATGTGCGTGGCTGTTCTATTTCGTCAAATCGGTCGGCGATCAGCCGCGAGCTTTAAACACGCGCACCTGCTCGTTGAACAGCTTGGCCTTGGTCTGCAGCTCGTCGAGAGCGGCGTTGTGCTTCTTGCTCTGCATGGTCTTGAGCTGCATCAGCTGGGCGGTGCCAGCGGCTTTGCTCTTGGTCTCATCTTCCAGGCAGGCGCCGAACGCGGTCACGGCCTCGTTGTAAGCTTTGAAGGCTTGCATGGCGGCGACCATTTCCGTTTCGGACGCGGTCTTGCCATCGGGAATGGAATCCGGGGCCTTGGGGAAGGCGCATTCGGCTTGGGCGGTCGCTGCGCACGCGGCGAAGGCCAGGGCAGCGCCGAGGTTGAGCAACTTGCGATTCATCTCGGTAGGTCTCCAACTGATCCATGAAAGCAAGCCGTCGAGGTTCGACGGCAGACTCAGTTGGCATCGGCCTTACGAGCGTGCGCTTAAGGGCGGAACTAACAGCACCTTCCACAAACTGCGACAGGGGTCGCACTGTGACCGCCATGGATGGCGGGAATGTCGGCACTGCAGGAGCAGGTGCCGGCCGACCGCCATGGACGGCGGGAATGTCGGCACTGCAGGAGCAAGTGCCGGCCGGCTCACGTGACTCAAAATCAGCCTTTTTTCTCGCGGGCCTTGTAGACCTTGACCTGCTCATTGAAGCGGGTGGCGTTGGATTCCAGCTCCTCCACCGCGGCATTGTGCCGCTTGGTATGGATCGCCTTGATCTGCTCGACCTGCTCGGCAGGCGCCTCGGGGCCGGCGGCCTCGATGCGGGTGTTCATTTCGCTTTCCAGGCAGCCCAGGTAGGCGGTGACTGCGTTGTTGTAATCCTTGATCGTCTTCATGCCCGAGACCATTTCGTCCTGGGTCGCGGTGGCGCCATCGGGCAGGCCGGTCGGAGCTCGCGGATAGGTGCACTCGGCATGCGCCGCGACCGCGGCCAGTAAACCGGCCAGCACTGTTCCCGCTGCAGTGATTTTATTCATACCATCCTCTCGGGCGAGCCCGGAATGAGCGCTCGATCACAATCGAGCCAATGCATTGCATCTTAAGGCGCACCCATGGCGCTTGGCTATGCTCGTGACCGCCAGGGATGGCGGAAATGCCGGCACGCGGATGGGCGCTGCCTCCAGTCTATACTTGAGCTCAATTCAACAAAATCTCCCGCCCTCATGCTCACCGCCGCCGAGGTGGACGCCGTCCGCCTGAGCTTGTCGATCGCTCTGCGCAGTGTGCTGTTCAGCCTGCCGCTGGCGATCGCGGTCGCCTGGCTGCTTACGCGACGGGCGTTGCGTGGGCGCCTGGTGCTCGATGCATTCGTGCATCTGCCGCTGGTGTTGCCGCCCGTGGTCATCGGCTATTTACTGCTGTTGTTGTTCGGCATGCGCGGGCCGATCGGCGGCTGGCTATATGAGACGTTCGGGATCCGGCTGGTGTTCACGAGCGCCGGCGCCGCGTTGGCCACGGCCGTCATGAGTTTCCCATTGATGGTGCGAGCGATGCGCATCTCGCTCGAAGGCGTCGACGCAGGGTTGGAAGATGCGGCGCGCACGCTCGGCGCCGGGGCGTGGGATCGTTTCTTCACCGTGACGTTGCCCTTGATGTTGCCGGGAATTCTCGCCGGCGCCATCACCGCCTTTGCCGCCGGACTCGGCGAGTTCGGTGCGGTGATTACGTTCGTTTCCAATATTCCGGGCGAAACTCGTACGCTGCCGCTGGCGCTCTATACCGCGTTACAAACCCCTGGCGGTGACGCGATAGCGGCGCGACTCGCGGCGATTTCATTTTCCCTAGGCATGCTCGGATTGATCGCCGCCGAATTCATCGCGCGCCGGGTGCGACGCATGCTGGGCAGGTGACGCGTCGCATGTTTAGCATTCGCGCCAAGAAACGTCGCGACGGTTTCGTGCTGGACGTGGCGATCGATGTTTCCTCGCCGGGTGTCGTCGCGCTGTTCGGCCGCTCGGGCTGCGGCAAGAGCACGCTCGTCAACATCATCGCCGGGCTGTTGCGAGCCGACGAAGCTCACGTTGAGATCGACGGCGCGGTGATCGAGGGCGCGGGCAAGTACGTGCCGGCGGAACGGCGTCGCATTGGATATGTCTTTCAGGACGCGAAACTGTTTCCGCACATGGATGTGCTGGCGAATCTGCGCTACGGCGAAAAGCGGGCGCGTCGATTCGAACAGACGGCGCAATCCGTGACGTTGGAGAAGATCGCGCCGATGCTGGCGCTCGAACCATTGCTGTCTCGTCGGCCGCATCAGTTGTCCGGCGGCGAGCGTCAGCGTGTCGCGCTGGGTCGCGCGTTGCTGTCGCAGCCTCGATTGCTGTTGTTGGACGAGCCGCTCGCTTCGCTCGACGCGGCTCGTCGAGAGGAAGTGCTGCCGTATCTGGAAAAGCTTCGCGATGAGCTGGCGATTCCCATCATCTACGTCAGCCATCAGTTCGAAGAAGTACTGCGACTCGCGACCCACGTCGTGCTGATGGAGCGGGGCAAGGTGCTGTCACAAGGCTCGCTCGACGATCTGAGTTTGCATCCGGAACTGCGCGCGATCGTGGGTTCCGATGCGGTCGGCGCGGTGGTGCGGGGGGCGGTGGAATCCTTCGATGGCG
>JBEVKA010000228.1:0-4679 GCA_040509855.1 Steroidobacter sp. | reverse complement strand
GAAGATGACGTGCCGGGCGCGCTGTTCAACGCCTTCGGCCGCTCGATCGCTCTGGGCACGATCGCCGGCGCGATCTTCTCGTACTTCGACAGCTTGAGCATGGGCCGCATCCACGAGTGGATGTATCCGTCCGGCATCGCCGTCGGCATCGGCACGGCATTGATGGTTGAATTCTGCGAGACGTTCTTCCGCTCGCGCTTCCGTAGCCACGTGATCGCCGCGTTCAGCGCGACGGTGATATGGATCGCGCTGGTGCTGATCGTGGCTCAAAAGATGTCCGGCCTGAGCAATGGCCTGGTGATGATGTTGTGCGGCTCGGTGTGGGCGAGCAGCATGGATTACGTGACCCGTCGCTGGCGCATCGCCGCCGGACGGTTCAGATTCGAAGTCGCCTTGATAGGCGCCGTGTTCGGCACGTTGCTGGGATTGGCGCTGCTGGTGCAGGCCGATCACGTCACCGATCGCAACTACATCTATAGTGCGTTGAGCGGCGTGATCCCCGGCATGATTATCGCGATGGCGTCGCTGCGGCGACGCTTGTGGCGCAAGACCGATTCGCCGTTCTCCCGCATCCTGTCATTAGCGCGCGACTGACGCGTCCGCTGTTCGATACAGCGCCGTGGCCAATTTCTCGGCCACATCCGCAGCCAAGTAACGAATCCTGATTCCCGCCCGCGTCGCGCCGCCGCCTGCGGTGTCGACAAAAATATTCGCCATCCGGCTGCGTCGATCGAATGGCGACGCATCCAGGCTCATGGTCTGCACTCGATCCCGCGGCACGATGGTCAGCCGACGAGTGAGCCAGCCCGAACGAAACATCACCGCATCTTTCGCCAGCGCCCAACGCGTATGTTTGGTGTAGAGATGTGCGTGCATCCACGCCAGCGGAATGCATCCGAGCACCACCAGGATGGCGCCCTCGCGCAGATACCAGATCGCTGGAACGGTCAGGATCAAGATCGCCAGCGCCGCGCTCTTACGAAATATCCGACCCCGCGCGCGTGGTGCGAGCGGTTGCCAGTCCGGCTCCTCACTCAAGTCGATCGACGGTAGTGCGGTTGCTATCAATGCCGGCGCAGCGTTCGCGGGACAGACGGGTGCGAGCCAACGCGCACGCGGCGTGGTAACGTCTTCTCCTTGCTCGCCGCCGCCGCTGTCGCCCGCCAGGTCGACATTGAGCGTGACGCGATCGAGCCATCGATGCAGCAGCGATTCAGTCTGATGCACGGCCTGGATTCGGCGGGTCCTGAGCGTGAGCGCGATTCGAGTGAACAAGCCGTAGCGCGCCCGCAGATCGCCGTTCTGACGAGTCAGTCTGAAGTCGTGCAATGTCACCAGCGCCAGCGCCACGGACAGGATGCGCACGGTGATGAGAGCGCCCAGCACGGTGATCGCGAGAAGAGCGATCTGTAACATCAAACCCAGCGCAAACAAATCCCGGGAGAACGGAAACAAGCGTTCGATGGCGTGCCAGCCGACGTTGACCATCCCAGCTTCATGCAGCACACCGACGCCTGCGGCCACGACGATCATGCCGCGGTTGTCGATCAAGCCATAACGAATCAATTCGCCGGTGGGTAGATGCAGCAGGGTAGCCTCGGCAGCTGCGTCGACCGTGTTTGCATCGGGTTTGTTATCGCCGAACACCCTGTCGCGCATTTCCTGGACGGCTGCGAGGTCGAGCACGCTGATGCGCGCTTCCGGTTTGCCGCCGGTGGATGTTTGCACGCGGACTTCAGCCACGCGCAGCAGCCGATGTAACAAGCCGCGTTCGGTATCGATATTTTCGATGCGGCCGTATTCGATCTGGCGCACGTTGCGAAACAGCAGGCCTTCACGCACCAGCAGTCCATTCGGCCCGAACCCGTAGCGATAAGTCCATTGTCGCCACAGCGCGCGAGCCAGCAGCATGACCAGGATGACTGGCACGACATAGGGACCGAACTGGCCGGTGTCATCATCGCGCGCGCCGAAGAAAAACAGCGCGAGCAACGGCAGTCCCATTTGTCTGATCGCGAGAGTCAGCCCGAACAGCCACGACAGCTTGTGCAGCCGGAGCGTCGGCCTGAAGTTAGGGTCAGACGCCACTGCCGCCGCCTTCCGCCAGGAGCGCGTCGCGTAGCGCGATGGCGTCGTCGTGATTCAGTCCCGACAGCTCGATCCTGGTGTGCCGGCTGCCGGCGGTATAGAACTTCAACGTGCCGATGCCGTAGCGGCGTTCCAGCGGACCTTGCGATACATCCGTGTGTTGAATGCGCACTCGGGGCAACGCGATGCGCGAGCGCCAGAGCACGCCGCTCTCGATCGCGATGCCGGTCTCATCGACGCCATACCGCAAATGGTCGTACGCTATCCGCGGCCACAGCCACACCAGGCCGACGCCCACGATCAGCACCAGAATCGGTGGAAATGGAAACAATGCGGGAACGGGCAGGCTGAAGACCGTCGCCAGCACGGTGAAGATGAGCGTCGTGAACGCTCCGTGCCAGCGCCAGACACCGATGATCGCCGGGTCGACGTGAGAAAGCTGCAAGACGCCATCCTGTGCGGGGAAGGGGACTTGGATTCTAGCCTAAGCCCAGTTCTCCACGATCAAACCGCTGAAGGGCGTGAAATCGCGCACGTTGCCGGTGACCAGCACCAGCTCATTGACCAGGGCGATCGCGGCGATCTGGCCGTCCACGAACGGCACGATCGTTCCCGCTTCTTCCATGCGTGCGCGCTCGGCTGCGTGACGCCTGGCGGCCACTTCGTCATATGGAAGGATTGGGAAGCTCGCACGGACCACATCCGCGATGTAATCCTCCAACGCCTCGCGACGCCTGCTTTCCGGCAGCCGTCTGCAGCCGTACTGAAGCTCGTGCCACACAGGCGCGGCGATCGCGCATTGCTCGCCGACGCTGCGCAGTTTACGCAGCACGCTCGCAGCCGGCGCCTTGGATATCGGCTGCGAGACGATGTTTGTATCGAGCAGGTAGCGCAGCATCGTGCGTTACAACGGCACTTTGCGCCCGGTGCTCCGGTCCCGCGCCTGTTTGGCGAAGGCGGCGGCGTCCACGCCCACATCCGCGAGCGAATGTTTCTTCAGGAATTGTTGATACGCTTCCTGAAAGCCGACGCGCCGGCTGTGCAGGCGCTGATATTCGTTGATTGACATCATGACTGCGACGACCTCGCCTCTGCGTGTGAGCTCAATGGACGCGCCAGCCTCCACCTCGTCGATGAGGGTGGGGAGGTTGGCTCGGGCCTCGGCAATGGCATAACGTTGCGCCATTCGCCAAATGTACATCGACATGTACATTTCATCAACGGGTTCTCGAGTGTCATTCGACATCGGGGTCACTCCGGACGAATTCGCAGGAAGCGAGCGAAGCGTGGAATGCCGCGCGCGGTCACGCTGGGATAGCTGTAGGTCACGCGGCTGCCAACCGCGGGCGGATGCGCGCGCTGTTCATCAGTGAAGCCGGTGCCAATGCGGAACTGAGCGCCGCTGGTGTTTCGCACTAGCAACGCGCCCATCATGCCGGCGTACTTGCCTTTGCCCGGCAGGTGGGCGATGACGTGAGCTTCGGCATCCCGGTACTGCTTGAGCTTGAGCAAGTCGTCGCTGCGCTCCGCGCGATACGGCGAGTCATCCCGATGCAACATCAAGCCTTCGCCGCCAGCGGCGACAGTTTCTTGCAGCCGTCGCTGTAATCGTGCCGCGTCCGTCACGCGCGCATGAGGCGCGGCTCGAAGCCAGTCGACTTGCGCATTGGCAATCAGCGGCTGCAACTGTGCCAGGCGCTCGCCAAACGGGCCTGCGTGCGCCGGCAGGTCGAACACCATGAAGCGAATGTTCCGCCAGGCTTCGTCGTCCGGCACCAAGTCGCGAACCGTCGCGGTGACCGTTTCGAAGCGGCCGCGTCCGGCCCACAGCTCGCCATCGAGCGGCGTGGTCGGCCAACCTGCGGTGAACCAGATCGGCGCATGAATGACGTTGCCCGCTCGCGTCAGCAGTTGCGCGCCATTCCAGTAAGCGCGCACACCATCATATTTTTCGCTCACCCAGTAACGGGACAAGTCCACGTCGGCGTCTTGGTAGTCGTTGGCAAGCGCGAGCGGCGGCGGAGCCGCGGAAGTCACCGTGAGAGGAGCGCAAAGCGCGGCCGTGAGCAGAACGCAGCGTGATGTGTTTCGAAGGTTCATGGTTGCCGATCCATCGTCGTTGGACTCATCACACCATCGGCACGCCGTTAAGAATTGGGCATTTAGGGCCAGATCAGGCAGAAATTGCGCAACCGTGAGCTCGACAGATGCGCTAATGGCGGGACTGAAAAGCACGCGCGTTCCACTGCGAAGGCTCCGGCTCGTGCAAACGGCGTTACTATCGAGGGCCATGCAGGAGGATTCATGGCTCATCATCTGGATCTGGCGGTCCCGGTCGCCGCCGTCGATCATCAACTCGGCCCCGATCACGCGCCCGTCACCATCGTCGAGTACGGCGATTTCGAGTGTCCCACCTGCAAGCAGGCGGCGCCGGCGCTGAAGCTGCTGCTCCAACATTTTCCGGAGGAAGTGCGGCTGGTGTTCCGGCATTTCCCGCTGGAGTCCGTGCATCCGCATGCGCTGATGGCGGCGGAAGTGGCGGAAGTCGCGGGCGCGCAGGGCAAGTTCTGGGAAATGCATGACTTGCTGTT
>JBEVKA010000227.1:0-3954 GCA_040509855.1 Steroidobacter sp. | reverse complement strand
CATGGTTCACGTCACCTGCCTATCTGCGCGCCAGTTATCGCAATCACTTCGAGCACGTGTATCGCAGCAGCTCGGTGGGCTTCCGTGTTGTGCGGGAGATTCGCGGATGAATCTGGTCGCCCGCGTGCTGTTGTTGCTGAGCTTGTTGCCGACGGCGGGCTGCGTCACGCGACCGCCGTCGATCGCGCACGTACATCTCGGGCACGCGTTGACTGCGGTGCATGTAACACCGAACCGCGATGGCTATCTCGTGGTCGCACAGACCCGAGCCGAAGAAGCGCACGCCGCATCGCTACGGGCACAAACATCAGGCACGCTCGACGAGTTGAAGGTCAATGTAGCGACGGTAGTAGCCGCGTCCTCGTCCGAGGAAGGCTTCGGTCTCAAGCAGTCGCTCGTGCTTGCCGCCAATCACGTCTCTTTCGCGGCGACGTCCGAGGACGCCAGCGCCAACGTGCGACAGGCCGCTCCGGTGTTCGCTCAGGATATATCGCGGTTGGTCGAACGCTGTGAGCTGGTCGCGCTGCTAGGCAAGGATGTGGCGCTGAGTGATTCCCGAGAGGAAGCTGCATTGCTCGCCGAGGAAATCGACAAACTCACGTTGGCCAATCTGCAGGGAGAGGATGTCGACTCCGACGGCAAAGTCGGCGCAGCGCCGACCGAATACGGAGTGAAACAACTGCGCGCCGAGTTCGACACGATGATCGCGCGCGAAGATCCGCCCTATCGCACTGTCGATCAATGGTATCTGTTCAACCTCGTCCGCCTGCCGAGCGGTCGGTGGGTATTCGACAAACTGAATCGTGGCGGCAACATCGAGGGTTACAAGTGAGACTCGCGTGGGCCACCTTGCCCGTGCTGTATCTCATGGCCACATCGGCCTTCGCTCACGAAGGCGAATGCAAAACAGAACCCAGCCCTGCCGCGCACGACGCTCAGCAGGCGTTGCAAGCAAATCCCAACGACCTTTCGGCGCGACTGAAGCTCGCCGACGCGCAAATCGCCGATAGCTGCTATGAAGACGCGATCCATACTTTGCAGGAGGGCGAGGCGCTTCACGGTCGGAATCAGCAACTCCAGGCACGTCTGCGGGAAGCGCAAAGCATGCTGCGCGAACGTAGCTATTTCGAAGGATTGGATCGAGCCGAGCAGGCGGCAAAGATATCCCGCAGCCTGCTCCGCTGTAACAAGCTGGCCGATATCGACGCGTGCGATCAAGCATTGGCATTGCAGCCCGACGACATCCGAGTCGTGATTGCGAAGGCTGATGCACTCATGCAAGCAAAGCGGCCGACGGATGCGCTGGCTATTTACCGACGCGCGCAGCAACTCGCACCGGACGATTCAACCATCGCTGCGAAGCTGTCGGCAGCCGATACGCAGAGCCGGGAGCTGCTCGCCGCCTGCATGAACAGCACCGGTCAACCGGCATTGCAAGCTTGTCAGTCTCGCCGCGCGCGCGGCGCCGAGCACGAATTCGACATTCTCAAACGCATCGGCACGCTACAGCAGGCCGCCAACCAACCCGAAGCCGCGCTCGATTCGTTCATCGCCGCCAGTCTGCTGCAACCAGCCGATCGTTCGGTCGCACGCTCCATCGTGGGCCTGAGCACCAGCACCGGACGCAACGACGCACTGACACTCGCGGCGCGCGGCTCGGCACTACTCACCCTGGATCGTGCGATGGACGCGCTGACGCCGCTGAAACAAGCGGTGGCGCTTACGCCCGATCTGCCCGAAGCAAGAGTTCAACTCGAACGGGCGGAACGCCTCGCGAAAGCGCACGCCAAGCAAGTGCTGGACAAACATCGCCAGGTGGCCGTCGTCGGCGACACCATACCTGCGGTGATGCGCACACAGCCGGTCCAAACCGCCGCCCCACCCCGCCAGTACTCCAACGCCGCTCCGGTCAACAACAGCAACTAACGATGGCAATTCTCATGTCGGCACGCTCGTTTGCTCCTCTACTCGCCCTGGTACCAATGATCGCGACCGCGGCGGAGACAGAACCGCCACCTGCCCCACCGCGCAACCTGATCGTTCCTGATCGAGGCAAGCTGCTGTTGACCGCGGGATTCAACGATGCCGAAGGCGCGGGTGGCGGCGGACTGGTGCCGTTTTCGTTCATCTCGGGCTATGGCTCGGATGTCAGCTACGGCGCGAACATGCACTACACCTACGCGCCGCTCAGCGACTTCGAATTGCGAAGCTATGGTGTCGCCGTTGGCTTGATGGATCGTCTCGAAGTCACATTCGCACGACAGGACTTCGAAGCAACCGATACCGCGCTCGATGGCGTGACCGTCTCCCAGGATGTCATCGGTGTGAAACTGCGAGTGCATGGCGACGCTGTCTACAACCAAGACAGCTGGGTTCCGCAGCTTGCGGTCGGGGCACAAATCAAACGCCATCGCGGCATCGACGCAGCGGGGCCGCTCGTCAGTCCCAAGCAGCTCGGTGCGATCGACGACGATGGCATCGACTACTACGTCACCGCCACCAAGCTGGTGCTCGACCAGAACCTGCTGCTCAACCTGCAACTGCGCTACACCGAAGCCAACCAGTTCGGACTGCTGGGATTCGGCGGCGACCGCGACGACGGCTATTCGATGGAGTTCGGTGGCTCGCTCGGTTACCTGCTGACGCGAACGCTCGCCATCGGTGGCGAATATCGCAGCAGGCCGAACAACCTGACCGTGGACGACGAGAGTGCGGCGTGGGAGTTATTCCTGGCCTGGGCGCCGACCCGGAATGTTTCCATTGTCGCAGCCTATCTCAATATCGGCAGCGTGCTGGCACCGGTCACCACGGTGGACCGCGACCAGAAAGGTCTCTACCTGTCCCTGCAAGCAGGCTTTTGAGGAGCCGCCATCTTGAAAAATAAAACTTCAGCACGTACCGCGGCAGTCCTGGCGTCCCTGGTCGCTGCCACGCTGGCGCGCGCCGAATCGACGCTATATCAACAGATCGGCGGCGAGCCCGTCCTGCGCAAGACCGTGGAAGAGTTCGTCGTCATCATGGAGAACGACGACCGCATCAACTTCGCTTTCGGCAACACGGACATCGCCAAGTTCAAGCAGCTGCTGTTCGAACAGTTGTGTAACGTCACCGGCGGCCCCTGCCAATACACCGGACGCAGCATGCAGGAGTCGCACGAGAAGCTCGCCATCACCAACGCCATGTTCAACGCACTGGCCGAGGATGTGTACCTTGCGTTCGATCGCGCCGGTGTGCCGTATCGGCTGCAAAACAAGGTGATGGCCATCTTCGCACCGATGCAGCGAGACATGGTGAAGTGAGGTCGCTCAAGCGAACCATTCGTCGACCGCGTCCAGCGGCGTGCGATCCACCGGGTCTAGCAGCCCGAGCCAGCGATCGATTCGCGGCAACTCCCATCGATAGAAGTAGCGGCAAGCGGCCAGCTTGCCGCGATAAAACGCGTCGTCCGCTCCACCGATCCCTCGCGTTGCACTGACTGCCTGATCGAGCCACAGCCACGCGACGATCGCGTGACCGAACGCATCGAGATAGCACGAGGCATTCGCAAGCCGCAGTGTCGTGTCCGATACGGTGCGCAAACTGGTTGTGGTCGCGAGCACGCGCGACCACGCGTCGCGCAATGACTCAGCCTCTTGCGCAAGCTCGGCGACAGCGTCCGCTCGCTCCACGGTGCGCCAGATTCTCTCCGTGAGATCGGCGAGCGCGGCGCCATTGGCGCTGCCGATCTTCCGGCCCAGCAGATCGATGGCCTGAATCCCGAACGTTCCCTCGTGAATGGGATTGAGACGATTGTCCCGATAGAACTGTTCGACGTTGTAGTCCTGGGTGTAGCCATAGCCGCCGTGAATCTGGATCGCCAGATCGTTCGCGGCCAGGCCCCACTTGGAAGGCCAGCTCTTGGACACCGGCGTCAGCAACTCGAGCAGCTGATGCGCACGCCGAGCATCCTCTGCA
>JBEVKA010000226.1:0-9649 GCA_040509855.1 Steroidobacter sp. | reverse complement strand
CGGCGCTGCTTCGGGTCAAACCGGGTGACGCCGATAACAGCTATCTGGTTCAGAAGATCGACGGCCGCGCCACCATCGGTGGCCGAATGCCGCTGGGGCGAAATCCATTGCCGCAAGCAAGCATCGATCTGGTCCGATCGTGGATCGCCGCCGGCGCCACGATGAACTCGGCGGTAGACGACGGTCGATTCAGCATTCAATCGACGATTCCGGCGGCGGGCGAAGTGAGTGTCGCCGCCGTCAAAGAATTCCAGATCATTTTCAATTCCGAGATCGATGCATCGCTGGTGCAGTCGGCCGCCATCAGCATCGAAGCCAGTGGCGGCGATGGCAGTTTTTCCGAGGGCAACGAAGTCATTCTGCCATTAGCGGATGTGCGCGTGTCGCCAGCCAATGCACGCGTATTGGTGGTCTACCCGGCGGCATCGCTCGCTGGCGATGACTACCGGTTGGTCATCGACACAGCAGACGGAATTTCGCTTGCGGACAATGCGGCGCGCACATTGGATGGCGACGGCGATGGAAAAGCAGGCGGCGCTTTCACACTGACCTTCCACGGCGCAGCGAAGTAGTCAGAAGCACGCACGCCAGTCAGCGGTCCGGTATCGTCGGGGCGGCGGGAATATTTTCAGCCGCATACGCGTCGCCACGCTTTCCGGCCTTGCTCGCTCGCTACACTCGATTCGCATCGAGCCAATTCGATGCATGAAGCGAGTTGCGAGGAGGAGGGAGCGATGGGCTTCTATGCCGCTGACTTTCCAGTGCAGTACCGGACCTACGATCCACCACCGGCGCAGGATCCTCCGCCAGCGCAAGATCCGCCTGCTGATCCGTACGTGCGGGTTTCGCAGTGGGCGGCGGCGGTGCCGACCAACGAGGATCCCACCGCGCCGTTCCATGATTGTCTGTGGCGGATGGCGGTGGAGCAGGCGACGCTCGAGCGCATGCAAGCCACGGGTGAGAATTTTCCCACTGCGCTACGCCACGTGCAGCAGAATCCACAGGAGATCAGAAAGCAGCTCGATATCATTTGTGACGACAACGGTTTTCGTCGCATCGACGGCACGGGGCCGGGCACGAACGATCCGCACCTGCTCAACACCGGCACCGGGATCAAGGTGCGCATCGATCCGGCCGTGCTGTACAAGCAGGCGCCCACTGTGGTCGATGGTCAGCCATCGGGCACTGCTTACAACGCCGCGGTGGCAGGTGACCAGGGCGGGGTGAATCTGACCAAGAAAGCGCAGCTCGATGCGTGGTTGGGAACGATTCCGGGCTTCTCTCTGCTCAGCGAGCCGCTCAAGGCAGCGGTGATAACAGCTTATGCCGCGGGCGCGGACCCGCAGAAGCTCGTCAAGCTGCTGGGCAGTGGCCAGTTCAACTCTCGGTTGACGCCGCAGGAACAGATTCAATTGCTCGCGTTGTTCACGAGGGCCAGTCTGGCCCCTCCGCAACAATTTGGACCAGGCGCGTCGTACAACCCGCTCGCAGTCATCGAGGGGTTGTTACAACAACCAGTAGATGACAATGGCGCGGCCGCGCAGCTGAAGCTGATGTCAACGCTCGGCTTCGCCAAGTTGAATTCCGGTCAACAGCAGGCGCTGCTGAACCGTTACCAGAACGACTACCACTTCCGAGTCGTCATGGACCAGATCGTCGGCGATCCGTTGCACAACTTCAATGCGCTGGGAGCCGAACAACAGGCGCATGTGCTCGACGTCATGCGTAGCTTCACTCGCGAATTCTTTTGCAAGGGAGTCGGTGAAGATTACACACCGCTCAGCATCGGCCCCGCCGGACAGCCGGGGCCGGCGCCGATTCCCCACGATCAGAAGATCCTGATGCATTTGTACCAGCGCGTGCTGACGCAGCCGGCGTACAAGCTGAACGGAGTGACGGGAACCCAGCAGTCCGCCGAACAGAGCGGCTTCGTGCGGAAGTTCGTCGATGCCAACTGGCCCAAGATCGATCCGAACTACATGGTCCATTAAAAAAACAACGCCACACCCAGTGGGGTGAGGGCAGGAGCGCTGCGTCTAAGAGAAGGGACACACGAGTGTCACGTAGTCGCAGCGTCGAGCGATGACGACGCAACTCGCTCGCGAAGTCACAGGGGCCGTCATGAAGGGATGTCCGCGTTGCGAATCGATGGACGCGTGGATACTGGGCGATGGACGACGCAAGTGTCAGTCCTGCGGGCGCCGCTACAGATGGAAATCAGTTTGGGATTCGATGCGGCTGAGCGAGCATGCGAAAGAAGTATTGCTCGATGCATTCGTGCGCGGCGTGCCCGCTGCACAATGTACGGTGAAGCATGCGTGCGCTGACAGTCGTGAGCGCTTCTACCGTCTCGCGCGTGCGTGCTGCGTGCGACAAGAAAAGCTCGCGTTAGATGGGATGAGTGTCGTCGAGTGCAGACCGCCGCCGCGCGGGGCTCGCGCGATGATGCGTGGATGGTCGACAACTCGCGGCGTAATAATCGTTGGCATAGCTGAACGCGGAGCTGCGATTCAGATCGCCGCTCCGCCGGGAGCGGCGGCTGGCGCCTTGCCGTTGCTGCGAGAACGTGTGGCAGTGGGTGGCGTCATTCAAGTCGGCCATACGCAGGCTTACGCCTGCCTCCACGTACAGGGCGAATACGTCATCGTACCTCGCACGCCGCGCGCCGCGCTGGTGCTGCATTCTGCCGAAGCGTTTTGGTATCAAGCGCGCGGGCACCTGCAAACCTTCCGGAAAATTCCCATCAAGTTTTTTCCGCTCTATCTGGCCGAGGCGTGTCTGCGTTTCAACCAGCGCGGCCAGGATCTGCGCTCGTTGTTGCACGAAGTGATGAACGCCACGGCGATCGGCGAGTTGAAGTGTCACGTCGTCGGCGACGATCGAACCGGTGCGCAAACTCGCAGGCGTGGTCCGGATCCGTCCGGGTCAACCCTCATGTTGCGCGCAAATGTGCTGCACGGCTCATGAGCTGCGTCAAAGTCATATCCCAAGGACACAGTCGCACGGATACGCATGGCTGAGCGCATGAGCAGGCAACTACGAATTCTCAGTGGCGTGCATCGAGGCGCCGAGCTGGCACTCGATGACCAGGAGCGCTGCCTCGTCGGCTCGGCGGCGCAATGCTCGGTGGTGTTGTTCGATTCGCAAGTCGCGCCTCGCCATTGTCTGGTGCAGCTCGACGATTTCGGTTTGACCTGTCGCGCGCTCGATGCGCCTGTGAGTGTCGGCGAGCGCAAGGTCGCGGTCGGTGAAGTCGCCAAGCTCGACGACTTCGTGCCGGTGCGCTGTGGCGAAGCCGCGTTTGCGGTCGGCCCCGAAAACGGCGATTGGACGATCGCCGAGCGCGCTCTGCAGCCGCGAAAAAACAATCTGCACGCCGTTCGTTCCCTGCGTCAGCTCAATCCATATGCACTGTTCGCGATGGTGCTGCTCGGCATCTCCGGCGTGATCGGTCTCGCATACGCGACGCTGTCGGATCGGCCATACGAGCTGACGGCGAACAGAATCGAACAGGCTCGCGCGTGGCTGAAACAACGCGCGCCGGTCGGCAGCGAGTTGACCATCGGCGCGAGCACCACGTCGCGCGAAGAGTTACTGCTGACGGGTTACGTTCGTACCAGACAGCAGGCGGATGACTTGTTGAGCGCGAGCCGCATGTCGGGCTTCGCACCCCGCGTAGAGGTTTACAGCATCGAGGAGATGATGGACTCGATGCATCGGCTGTCACAGCTCGCGCAGACGGATTGTCAGCCGCAATACCAGGGCTCCGGTCAATTCGCATGCGCGACGGCGGTATCGAGCGAGGCGATTGCCGGAAAACTTCGCATGCTCGCGCATGACGTGCCAGGCCTGCGAGCGCTGCAAGTATCGGTGGTGGCGCCGCCAGCGGCTGTTGTTGCAGCAGCCCGGGCAGAGGCGCCGCCCGAACAGCCTGCACGCCTCACGCAAAAGTTTTCGGTGCTGATGTTTCGTAACCAGCGCTATCTGATCGGGCCATGGGGCGAGCGCTACACCGAAGGTCAGCAGTTCGATGGCTTCAAGATCAACCGCATCGGCATCGACAAGATCCGGTTCGAGCGCGATGGCCGCGAGTTCGAGTTCTACGTCGCAGCGTTGAGGACACCGCGATGATCTCCGTGCCGACAGGTGTTGCGTTGGGCGAGCTGGCGACACGCTTGCAAGCGGACGACGGCGGAGTCGTGAAGCGCGAGTACTGTGACATGTTCAATGCGGCTCAGGGTGAGGCACGCCGGCGCATGCACGAGCCGTTGCCGGCACAGGAGTACGAAAACGCTGCCGCGCTCGTGACAGGAACGCAGCAGTGCACGGAAGTGATCGAAGCGGTATGGAATGCGCTGCATCCGTGATGGATGCACGATGTGTGTGAGTGGCAATAGGAAAGTTTCGGAAGGAGAGCATCATGGCTATCAACTTGAATGGACTGCCTGGCCTGGTCGGGGCGGCGGAAAGCACTGCCGGTGCGGCGACCAACGGGCTCACCGCGGAAGCAACGGCGGCACAGCTGACCCAGGCGAACCTGGCGATCACCAAATACAACATCATCGCGTCGATGGTGAACTCCGTCATCGAAAAGGACGGCCAGGCGAAGCTGGCACCGTCGCGTCGCTGACGCCAGTTCGCCATGTCGAAGCAAGAGATCGAGGAGTCGCTGGGGTCGGATCCAGCAGTGTCGCCGGAATCCGCGCCAGGCGTGGATGTGGGTTCGCGTCGACGCCGCCCACCCGATCCGCTGCTGCTCGAGCGTCTTGCCGAGGTGGGATTCTTGGCCACCGAGTTCGGCTTGCATCAGCAGGCCGAACTCATTTTCCAGTGTTTCGCCCAGCTCAAGCCGGGCAAGGCATCGCCGCACATCGCGCTCGCATTGATGCAGGCACATCGAGGTCGCATGCCGGAAGCGATCGCGGCGGTGCGCGATGTCATCGAGCGCCATCCGGATTCGGAGCTGGCGCGCGCCGTGCTCGGCACGATGTTGATCCACGTCAAGGATCCCGCAGGGTACGAGCTGCTCGAAGAGGTGATCGCGCGAGGAACCGATCACGGCGCGGTGAGTGTTGCCACCAGTTATCTCGATCTGCAGCGAGAACAGCCGGCGCCGATCGAGACGCCGCCCGCGGTCGCGGTCGAGTACTTCCGTCACTACAACGTTCGTTCTTGAGGATCTCATGGACAGCTCCATCACACCGAGCCCACTGAGCTACGTGCCAGTCCAGTCGCAGGGGAACAGCGTTGGCCGCACGGCCGCGCCGGCAGCTGCGCAGAAATTCGCACAACTCATGTATTCGCCGTCAGCGCCTGGGAGTAACGCGGGGCTGGCGGCGCCCGGCACGCTGGAGCGCAGCGGCCTGCGTCAATATTTCGAACAACTGTCGCATCGCTGGCAGTCGGGGCAGCGTGCGCTGGAGCGTCTGACTGCGTCCGGCAAGTACACCGGCGCCGAGTTGGTCGAGACGCATCTGGCGATGATTAACTGCACGGTCGACATGGAGATCACATCCAAATGCGCCTCCACGTTCGAGAACGGCGTGCAGACGCTGATTCACCGTGGCAGCTAGCATGAGCCCGACCTTGCGCAGATACGCATCGACTTGCCTGGTGATGCTCTGCCTGGCAGTGCTCGCCGGTTGCAAGCAACCAATCTACACGCGCCTGTCCGAGGCGGAAGCCAACGATGTGCTGTTGACGCTCATCAAGGGCGGGGTCGATGCACAGAAGCGAGCAGGGGAGGAGGGAACATTCAGCGTTCTGGTGCCGGAAGCGGAGATCGCCACGGCCATCGAGTTACTGCGCGCCGATGCTCAGCCGTCCGAGCACTACAGCAATCTCGGCGAGGTCTTTGCTCGTAACAATCTCGTGTCC
The DNA here is from genome assembly GCA_040509855.1 of Steroidobacter sp. Taxonomy (GTDB): domain Bacteria; phylum Pseudomonadota; class Gammaproteobacteria; order Steroidobacterales; family Steroidobacteraceae; genus Steroidobacter. Next base: position 3,772 of record JBEVKA010000226.1, on the reverse strand, counting down.
TCACCGACCGAGGAGCGAATCCGTTTCATCTACGGATTGCAGCAGGAGTTGGCGAGGACGCTCTCGCAGATCGACGGCGTGCTGGTGGCGCGAGTTCACATCGTCGTGCCCGCGAGCGATCCATTCCAGGCCGCGGCCGAGCCATCGTCGGCATCGGTGTTCTTGAAACATCGCGCCGACATCAACATGCAACTGGTGGTTCCGGCGGTGAAGGACCTGGTGGTGCGCAGTGTCGAAGGGCTGAGCGCGGACAGCGTCTCGGTGAGCCTGTTCCCTGCGCGTGCGACGATTACGCCGCCGGCACAGGTGCCGGTCACTCGATTCTTCGGTGCGCTGGTCGCGTCGAGCAGTGTGTTGACACTGTGGATCGTCTTCATCGTGCCCTGGATCTTCGTGGCATTGCTCACCGTCATGCTGTTGCACGCGACTCGGGTACGAGAGGGCGTGACCCGCTGGATCGAACGACGCCGCACCCGGCGAAACGGCGAGCTGCCGGATAACGTGGAGCTGCCCAATGATGAACGCCAGGCAGCATGATTCGTCGGCGCCGGACCTGGACGTAGGAGCAACGGCCGCTCAGGCGCAGCGATTGTTCGATCTCCAGTTGGCGTTCAATTTGTATCCTGCCACGTATGCGCATGCGAGTTGGCTCGCGCCGCTGGGCCAGGCAACACCGACCGGCGAGGAGGCGCGCGAGCTGCATGCCTCGCCATTTTGGATCCGCGCGTTGTCGACACAGCTGCTGCGTCAAGAACAGCTCGATCAGCATTTCGATTGTGATTTTTTCGACCCGGCGAAGCGACTCGCTCTGCTCGATGCGGCAACGCTGACGCGCATTGCTGGCCTCGTATCGGCAACGCTGCGGCGTGAACGACTGAGACGCACCATACGGCAAGCAGATGTGTTTGCAGTACAGAGCTGCATGGGATCACAAGCGCATGCATTCGCTGTGAGTTGGGAGGGCCCGTTGCCCTTGCAGCAGCACACCGTCGAAGGCGAGGGTTGGCCGACGCGCGCAGTGTGGGAGAGAACCAGCGTCGCCCGATTGTTTACAGCTTTGCCGAGTCACGCCACCGGCGTGATCGGTCGGCTGCGCCTGCGTTTTCCCAAGGATTGGGAGTTGCCGCGTCAGCCGCTGTTGGCGGAGCCGCTGCGTGTTGGCCTGACGCAGCTGATCGTCGGTGTGATTGCGCAAGCGTCGCCGCAGTGGAGCTGGTTGTTCGAATCGCGGTCGTTCGAGCCAGGAGCAGGCCGATGCTGAGCATGACGGTCGCCATCGACAAGCGGAAGCTCGCAGCCGCGACCAGTGCCGTGGTCAAGCGCGAAGAATTCTCTGCGTTGGTCACAGCGCACGAGATCGTCACCGAGGCGCAGCGGCACGCCGAGACAATCGAAGCGGATATGCACGATCAAGTGGAAGCCGCACGTCGCGCCGGTTACGAGGCCGGCTTGCAAGAAGCTCGCACGGAGTTTTCCGCGAGCGTAGTCACAACCGTGGCGGAGATGGAGACGGCGTTCATGCGCCTGGAGCCGCGCATCGTCAACACCGTCATGAGCGCTCTACAACAGATTCTGGGCCAGATCGACGAGCGAGCGTTGATGGAGCAGTTGATCCGGCGAGTGCTTGGTGAAGCACGCAATCGCAAGGAGCTGCGCCTGCGCGTCGCGGCCACGCAGTTCGATGCAATCAACGAGTGGCTCGCGGGTGTGATGCGGGAGTTTCCAGATGTCGAGTTCATCGACCTGCTCAAGGATCCCAACGCGGCTTCGGGCACGTGCATTCTCGAAAGCGAATTCGGCGCGATCGATGCCAGCGTGGACGTGCAGCTGGCAGCTGTACGCCGCGGGCTGATGAGCGCTTTCATTGCCAGACGAGTCGCTGCCGCAGCGGCGCAAGAGTGAGCCATGGCGAGCAACAGTCAAAAGCAGTTTCGCACGGATTATCTAGCTGCCGCGTTGGACCAGGCGCTCACCGACGTGGCGCCCATGGAAGCGCGTGGCCGAGTCGTCGATGCGGTCGGTACGCTCATCCGGGCGACCGGTCTGGCGGCGCGAATCGGCGATCTGTGCGAGCTGAGAAATCCGGGCAGCAGTTGGTGCCTGCGCGCGGAGGTGGTCGGTGTTTCCAAACAGGACACGGTGCTGCTGCCGTTCGGCGATCTCGACGGCATCTCGGCGCAGACGCAACTGGTCAACCTCGGTCGCGTGCAGACGGTGAAGGTGGGGCCGGCGCTGCTCGGTCGAATCCTCGATGGCTTTGGCGAACCAGCGGACGGACTCGGTGCATGCGAAACAGTCGCGGAGTATCCCGTTCGCGCGCCGGCGCCGAATGCGTTGTCACGCCAGCCGGTGACTCGTTGTTTGCAAACGGGCGTGCGTGCGATCGATGGATTATTGACGTGCGGTGAAGGCCAGCGCGTTGGGATCTTTGCGCCCTCTGGAGCTGGCAAGAGCACGTTGCTCGGCATGATCGCACGCGGTACGAGCGCGGATGTGACCGTCATCGGACTGATTGGCGAGCGCGGCCGTGAGGTCGGCGAGTTCGTGCGCACGTTGCGCGAGACCAATGCAGACCGCAACTGCGTGTATGTAGTCGCTACGTCCGATCGGCCGGCAGTCGAGCGCGCGAAAGCGGCCAACGTAGCGACGGCCATTGCCGAATACTTCCGTGACCAAGGCGCGCGCGTGCTGCTGCTCGTGGATTCTGTGACACGTTACGCACGCGCTCTGCGAGAGATCGGCCTGGCGGCGGGAGAGCCACCGACTCGTCGTGGCTATCCACCGTCAACGTTTACAGCGCTGCCACGACTGTTCGAGCGAGCAGGGCAGGCTGCGAACGGCTCGATCACTGCGTTCTATGCGGTGTTGGTCGACGACGACGAGGCCGGCGATCCGATCGGCGAAGAAGTGCGCGCGACGCTTGACGGGCACATCGTGCTGTCAAACAAGCTCGCTGCGTCCGGTCACTACCCGGCAATCAACGTGCTTGGCAGCTGCAGTCGAGTGATGCCGCAAGTCGTCGATGCGCAACGACGCGAACTCGCCACGCAGGCTTGCAGCCAGCTCGCCAAGTACGACTCGGTGCAGATGCTGGTGCAGATTGGCGAATACCGAGACGGCGCGGATGCAGCTGCGGACAAGGCGTTGCGCTGTCGCGAAGGACTGCTGCAGTTCCTGCACCAGGATCTGCTCGAACAATCGACCATGGACGACACCGTCATGCAACTGCGCTGGGCAATGAGTCGCTGATGGAACAGCTGCACAACCTGCTGGAGATTCGTGAGATCCGACTGCGCCGTTTGCAGGACGAGTTTGCTCGGCAGCGTGCGGTGCTGGCGCTCGTCGATGAGGAGATCGCGAGCATCGATAACGAGCTGGCGCAGATCGCCCGGCAACGGGTGCTCTGGGAGCACGAGTGGCAGCAATGGCTGCAGCGAGACGGTGTGTTACGGCATGGCCAGGACTACAACTTGTCGCACGTTGCTCTGAGCGCCTGGCGGCAGGATGCCATGCAGGCCCGAGCGGAAACCTGGATCCGCCGCGAGCAAGCGGCAGCTCAGGTCGATCAGGTTCGACAACGACTGCTCAAGGCCGAGCAGCGAATACGCGCCTTGCGGCAGCAACTGCACGACGCGAAACGTCAGCGCGTGGTCCAGCGAGTTGCGTTGGACGATTCGCGTGCGCAAGACGAAGCCGTGCCGAGGCGCGCGGCGGTATGTGCCGAACACTCGCCAGGGAGAGCGGCAAGGGCTAACTCCAGGGCGGTTGAGCC
>JBEVKA010000225.1:0-7394 GCA_040509855.1 Steroidobacter sp. | reverse complement strand
GCGACCGTATAGTCCGCGCCATCGTCGGGGGACCTCCGACTTTTGTACTCGCACTCCGGGCCACCCTTAAGGGATGCGCGGGTGCTGCCGACGAAAGATTCCTGGCATCGGAAAACAGCTGCATGACCAACATGAACCGTAAACGAAACTCCGGGGCGCTCGCGAAAGCAGCAGCGTTGGGCGTCGCGCTGGCCGTTTTGGCAACGGGACAACAGGCGCTCGCCGGCTCGCGTGAACAGGCCCGGCGCATGTATGACCGACTCACGGGCACACCGCCGTCGCCAGCATTGCTCGCCGATCTGGAAGGTCGCCTGGGTGCGACTCCGACCGATGCGTCACGTGTGGCCACGGCGCTGTACATCCTCGACAGGAATGCAGAACACTCGAAGTACTTCTACAGCGTGACGCTGAAGAACTTCGCATCGCCCTGGACCAATCGCGATCAATCAATCTTTGCTCCGCTGAACGATTACAGCGCCACCGTGATCGGCATGGTGCGCGACGACGTCGACTTCCGCGGCGTGCTTTCAGAAGACATCGTATATGTCGGCCAGGGCACCACGCCTGCGTATTCACCGACCAGCAACGCTCACTACGACGCGCTGGAAGGTAACAGCGTCGATCTGCGCACCGCGCTGACTCGCACGACTCAGTCTTCCCTGAACGGCCTGCCGCCGTCGGCCACTGCGGGTGTCATCACTTCGCGTGCCGGCGCCGAAGCGTTCTTCATCGACGGCACCAATCGCGCGATGTTCCGTTTCACTCTGCTGAATCACATGTGCCGCGACCTCGAGCAGGTGCACGACACCACGCGCCCACCGGACCGCATTCGTCAGGACGTGACGCGTAGCCCCGGCGGCGACAGCAGCGTGTTCAACAACAACTGCATCGGCTGCCATTCGGTGATGGACTCGATGGCGCAGGCCTTCGCGTTCTACGACTTCGACGAGACCGTCACTCGCCTGGTGTACACGCCCGGCCAGGTGCAGCCGAAGTACCTCATCAATTCCGACAACTTCAAACCCGGCTACGTGACGCCGAACGACGCGTGGGAGAACCGCATGCGCCTGCCCGGCAAGAACACGCACCTCGGCTGGGACCAGTCGCTGCCCAACGGCGGCAACGGCGCCAAGTCGCTCGGCACGGAGCTCGCCCGCAGCGACGCCTTCGCACAGTGCCAGGTGGAGAAAGTATTCCGCGCGGTGTGCTTCCGTTCGCCCGTGGATCAGGACGATCGCACTCAGGTGGAAGCCAGCTTCTTGAACTTCAAGAACAACGGCGGCGATCTCCGGCGCGTGTTCGCCGAGACCGCGGTCTACTGCTCGCGCTTCGAATGAGCCCCGATCACAACATGAACATGAAAACGCCAATGCGTGCTTCAAATCTCAGCATGTTCCGTATCGTCTCCCGCCTGGCCGCGGTGACGATTCTCGGCGCGTTCGGTCTGGCGGGTTGCGGCGGTGGCGCCTCCACCTCGACGAACCCGAACACCGCGCCGCCGACCGCTGGTCCGAACTACACGGGCCCGGCGCCCGCGACCTCTGACATCCAGGCGTTTCGCGTCAACTTCTGGGAAAACATTCGCGGCGCCGATCGCTGCGGTAACTGTCACAACGCTGGTGGCCAGGCGCCGCAGTTCGCTCGCTCCGACGATGTGAACCAGGCGTATCAGCAGGCGAACGGCGTGGTGAATCGCGACAATCCGTCGCAGTCGACGATCGTCACCAAAGTGGCCGGCGGTCATAACTGCTGGCGCGGCGATCCCGCCGCGTGCGCGTCCGACCTCACTCGCTGGATCCAGAACTGGGTTGGCGCCGCCGGCAATGGCGGTAAGCAGATCGAGCTGATCGAGCCGCCGCTGCGCGATCCCGCGGCGGGCAAACGTTTCCCGAGCGCCGACGATCCGAATCCGCCGACCGCGCAGACGTTGTTCCGTCCGGTGTACGAGAAGCTCGACCTGTGGTGCTCGGGTTGCCACCAGTCGAACTCGGCCACTGCACAGTCGCCGTACTTCGCCGAAGGCAGCTTCCCCACCGACGTGAACATGAATTCCGCCGCGTTCAAGTCGGCGTACAACGCAGCGATTCCCAAGATCAATCTCGACAATCCGGCGCTGTCGCGCTTCGTGATCCGCCTGCGCGATGAATCTCACAACTGCTTCTCGAACTGCGCCGACGACGCGCGCGAGCTGCAGGATTTGATTCAGGCCATGGCGGACCAGATCCCGGTGCCTGATATCGACACGACTCAAGTGCTCAGCAAGGCGCTCACTCTTTATGACGGCACGGTCGCCAGCGGCGGCAGCCGTTACGAAGCGAACATGATCGCGCTGTATGAATTCAAGACCGGCCAGGGCACGGTGGCGTTCGACACCAGCGGTGTCGCACCGGCCGCGGACCTGAACTTCCTGGGCGACGTGACCTGGGTCGGCGGCTGGGGTATCAACATCCGCGGCGACAACGTGCGACCGGGTAAGGCGCAGGCCTCGACCACGTCGAGCCGCAAGTTCCATTCGCTGATTACCGCCACCGGTGAATATTCCATCGAAGCGTGGGTGGTGCCGGCCAACGTGACTCAGGAAGACGCGCGCATCGTCAGCTACTCCGGCAGCACGACGGCTCGCAACTTCACCTTGGGTCAGCAGCTGTACAACTACGAGGCCTTCGGCCGCAGCACCGCGACCGGCGCCAATGGCGCTCCGGAGCTGTCGACCGATGACGATGCCGAGCGCTTGCAAGCGTCGTTGCAGCACGTGGTCATGACATTCGATCCGGTCGCCGGCCGCCGCATCTATGTGAACGGCGAGTTCACCGGCGACGTCGACGGCTCGGGCGGCGGCACGCTCGGCGACTGGGACAACAGCTTCGCGTTCGTGCTCGGCAACGAAGTGAGCAACAACCGGCAGTGGCAGGGTGTGGTCCGCCTGGTCGCCGTCCACAATCGCGCGCTGAACGCGGCGCAGATCAAACAGAACTTCGACGCCGGCGTCGGCGAGAAATTCTTCCTGCTGTTCGGCATCTCGCACATCGTCGACGTGCCGAAGTCGTACATCATGTTCGAAGTCACTCAGTACGACAGCTTCAGCTACCTGTTCACCAACCCCAAGTACATCAGTCTCGACGCGACCGCCATGCCTGGAAACATTCCGTTGAAGGGCATGCGCATCGGCGTGAACGGCGTGGAAGCTCAGGTCGGCCAGGCGTATCGCCTGATCGATACGGCGATCACCAGCGCTCAATACTCGGCCGCGACCGGCACGCTGATCTCGTCGGTCGGCACCGTGATTCCGCTGGAGCAGGGCCCGATACTGGACGAGTTCTTCCTGTGCTTCGAGCAGCTCGGTGCGCGCTCCAACGTTTGCACCACGTTCACTCCGGGCACGGCGCCGACGCCGGTCGATGGCGTCTTGGTGTCGGACATCGGCGTGAAGCGCTTCGATGCGATCAACGCCACCATGGCCTCGGTCACCGGAGTGAGCCCGAACAACGCCCGCGTCAAGGCCACATATAACAACGTGCGTCAGTCGCTGCCGGCGGTGAACGACATCAACGGCTTCCTGTCGTCGCACCAGACTTCGATCGCGCAGCTGGCTCTGCAGTACTGCAGCGTGATGATGGATGACTCCGCGACGCGTAGCGCGTTCTTCGGCGGCGGCGTGAACTTCAGCTCCAATCTCGCGCCCGGCCCGGAGCGCACTGCCTTCGTAGACGCGCTGTTCAACAAGGGCATCGGTGTGGCGGGCACGCAGCCGGCCGACACCACCGCGAAGAACGAGTTGGACGATCTCATCGGCGATCTCTGCGCGGCCCGTGCGTGCGGCAGTCAGCGGACGATCGACGTGCTCAAAGCAGCTTGCGCCGCCACCCTGGGCAGCGCCGCGGTCCTGGTTCAGTAAGAGGCGACTCGCATGTTCATCATCAAATCACAACGCAAGCGCGCACTGGCCCTGAACGAGCCGCTGCGTCACGGATCTCACAAAAAGCCCGTGACCCGCCGCGATTTCCTGGCGCAAGGTTTTACGACGGGCGCCGCCACCGTCGTCGCGCCGGCGGCGATCACCGCGATGATGAATCCTGGCCGGGCCTCTGCCCTGGAGCAGGACATCATCGATATGAAGGCCAGGCAGTTCTGCGACATCCAGGACGGCGCCGGTCGTGTGCCATTCATTTGTTTCGACCTCGCGGGCGGCGCGAACATCGCCGGCTCGAACGTGCTGGTGGGCAAGGAAGGCGGCCAGATGGACTTCCTCAGCACCCAGGGCTATTCCAAGCAGGGTCTGCCGGGCAACATGCTGCCCAACAACTCGACCACGAATTTTGTCGATATCCAGTTCGGCCTGGCGTTTCATACCGACAGCGCGTTCCTGCGCGGCATGCTGGAGAAAACATCGGCGACGACGCGTGCGTTCGTCAACGGCGCGGTGATCGCGGCCCGTTCGGAGAACGACACGGGCAACAATCCTCACAATCCCATGTACGGCATCGCGCGCTACGGCGCCCGCGGTGAGCTGCTGACGCTGATCGGTTCGCAGAACTCGGAATCCGGCGGCAACTCCATGGCGCCGGCGATGATGATTAATCCAGCCAACCGTCCCACCAAGATCGATCGCAACAGCGACGTCACCGGCCTGATCGATACCGGCGACACGACCATTCTCAGCGCCACCGACACGGTGCGGGCGATGGAATCCATGTATCGTCTGAGCGATCAGAAATTGGGGCGCGTGACCACGGGCCTCGCGCCGGCGGATGACGCCAAGGCGGAGCTGCGCTTCAAGTGCACTTACGTGAAGACGGCCGATGCGATCGAGAAATTCAACGACCCGACCGAGTTCAATCCATCCGCCGATCCGGAGATCACGCAGATCTTCGGCGCCAATTTCGGTGGCGACAATGAGTTTCAAAAGACTGCTTCGGTGATGAAGCTGGTCGTCGAAGGCAAGGCCGCTGCCGGCACCATCAGCATGGGCGGCTTCGACTATCACACCGGCGACCGCGCGACCGGCGAAGCGCGCGACCTGCGCGCCGGCCGTTGTATCGGCGCTGTCCTCGAGTACGCAGCTCTACGCGGCAAGCCGGTGATGATTTATGTATTCAGCGATGGCTCGTTGTCGTCCAACGGCATGATCGACGATTCCGCGGGTGGTCGCGGCAAGGGCCAGTGGACCGGCGACAATCAGCAGACCGCCGCGTCGTTCTTCCTCGTCTACAACCCGGCCGGTCGGCCGGCATTGCTGGACCGTGGCCCGCCGGCGGCGCGCCATCAGCAGATCGGTTATTTCAATGCTGGCGGCGACGTTGTTACGAGCAGCAGCCCCGCTGCCAACAACGTCAACCTGCTGGTGCAGACCGTGCTGTTGAACTACATGGCCCTGCATAATGACATCGGTCGATTCAACGCGCTCTACGGTACCGCCCTGGGCACCGGCTCCGCGCTGGACGGCCTCGTCGCGTTCTCGCCCATCGCTCAGCAGCCCGCTGCGAGCACCATTCCGGATTACATGGGCCCCTGATCCCCTTCGAGGCCCGGTGCTCCGGCCGGGCCTTTTCTTTTTTGCGCGCCGCCTAGCATGTTTGGGCGGCTGCGCATGCTTGCATTTCCGCGTTTTTTGCCCGGATACTGGGTCCGACGGGCACGTCTTGCGTCAGTAGAGTCTCTCCCAGGACCCCAGCCATGAATGCTATGACCGAAAGCGGCATCACCAAGCATCGACTGACCGTCGATGATTATTTCCTCATGGCCGAAGTGGGCGTGCTCGCGCCGGATGCGCGGGTGGAACTGATCGAGGGAGAGATCATCGACATGCCGCCCATGGGAAGCCAGCACGGAGGAACTGGAAATTTTCTGCTGCGCCGGTTCACGGCTGCCATTGGCGACTCCGCGATTGTATCGTCGCAATCCACGCTGGTTCTCGGTCGCTACAACGCCCCCGAGCCCGATCTGATGGTGTTGCGGCCGCGCGCGGACTATTACCGTCGCTCCAATCCCACCGCGGATGATGTCTTGCTGTTGGTGGAAGTCAGCGACAGCACCTTGCCCTACGATAGAAAAATTAAAGCGCCGCTCTACGCCCGCTATCGCATTCCCGAAGTGTGGATCGTGAATTTGCGACAGCTGGAGTTGCTCCGGCTGCGTCAGCCTGGCAGCAACGACTGCACGGAAATTGAAACCATCAAGTCGCCTGGACTGATCCAGCTGGCCGCGCTCGGCGATATCCAAGTCGACCTCTCGGGTCTATTCGACGACTGCGATCAACCCGCCTCGTAACGCACTTCCACGAACAACGTCCGGCCGCGGCCGGGGAAGTAACGGTAGTTGCCGAAGGCGAAGTCGGCGCGGTCGGCGTAGGCGCGGTCGGTGAGGTTGTTGAGGCGAAGGATGGTTCGCCAGTTGTCGGTGGCGCGCCAGCTCACGCGGAGGTTCAAGAGATCGTGGCCGCCATATTCGTTGGCGTTGGCGGCGTCGACGAAATAGCTGCCGACGGAAACCCATTCGAGCTCCGCGTCGGCGGCGGGCAAGAAATTCCAGTTCACGCGAGCAGTGTTGATGTGCCGGGGTGCGGTGTCGATGTCGCGGCCGGCGACGATCGTTTCGCCTTGCTCGACCACGCGATTGAACTCGTAGGTATGTTTGGCGTAGGTGCCGGCCAGCGCGAGCGACAGCACATCGATCGGCTTCCAGGCGAATTCATATTCGACGCCCTCGTGATTCGTGCGCCCATCGCTGACGTTGAACGCGTTCGAGTCACGGAAGATCACATTGTCCTTTTCCATCTTGAACGCCGCGAGCGAATAGCGCAGCGGGCCGAACGCGCCGCGTGAGCCGAGCTCCACGCTGTCGAGGCGTTCGGAATCCAGGTCGGCCACCGACTGCTGACGTTGCAAACGATACAGCTCGCTGGTGTCCGGCGCGCGATAGCCACGCGTCGCAGTGGCGTACACCGTGTGATCGTTAGTGATCTCGTAACTGAGCCCCAGCTTCGAAGTCACATTCGAAAAATCATCGCTGCGATCCGCCGGGCGATTGAACAAACAGCCGGCGGGCGCGCATGTCGTGCCGTTCTCGGCCGTGTTGCCGTCGATCATGCGATTGTCATATTCGTAATCGACATACTCGAAACGCACGCCGCCGATCGCCCGCCAGCGCTGCGCGAACGGTTGCTCGACCTGGCCGTAAAGGGCTGCGACCTGACTGTCCACCTGGTAGTCGTAATGTTTGCCCGCCGGGCGAATCGCATTCGCGGCCGGCGCGCCGTCGGTGGCCGGGCCGGGCTGGGTTTCTTTCAGAAACCCTTGCGCCAATTCGACATCGAAGCCCGTGAGAATGCGTGTGTTGTCGAACGCGGTGATATCGAACGACGTCAGCACGCCCGCCGACTCCTGACCGTTCTCCTC
>JBEVKA010000224.1:0-14730 GCA_040509855.1 Steroidobacter sp. | reverse complement strand
CGCGTAACGGCCGTTGGGCGCGTGGTACGACGCGACGTAGGTCGTGTTGGCGGCGATGTCCACCGGCTCCGCAAACACCACTTCCTGCCAGCCCGATTCGGTTTCGCTCGTGAACGTCGCCGTGGCCAGAGGCGCGCCGGCGGCATTCCATAGCGTAGCCGTATGAGTGCCGGTGTTGCTGCTGCCTTTGTAGAACCGAATGCCTTTGATCCTGCCCGCGGTCTCGGAGAAGAACTTGACGCCCACTTCCACCTCGCCCGGATCATCGACCGAAGGTGTGGCGGGAACATCCGTGTCCTTCCACAGCGTGCGGGGTGGATTCAGCGTGAAAATCACATCCACCCAGTAATTGGTGGCGCGGTGAGATAGCGTCGGGAATGAGCTAGGCCCATAGCTGTAAACGCCATTCGGGCTCTGCGCATCCGCCAACGCATGCAACGGTCCGTTAATCACCTCGGTGAGGAAATAATCGGAGTCCGCGGCGTAGTTGCCGTTGTTGGCATGATAGGAAGCCACGTAAGTCGTGTTCGCGCTGATGGCGACGGGTGTGTCGAAGATGAGCTGCTGCCACCCCGACGCCGTTTCGTTGAGGAATGCGCCGCTCGCGAGCCGCGCGCCGTCAATGCTCCACAGACTGCCGACATGCGTACCAATGTTGCCCGCGCCTTTATAGAAGCGAATGCCGGTGATGAGGCCCGAGACGTCGGAACGAAACTTTACGCCGACTTCCACCGTGCTCGGGTCGTTGAAGGCCGGTGTGTTGGGAGCGGCATTCGCGGGCCACAGCGTGAAACCTTCGGCAACGGGAGGCTGCAGCGGATTGTTATAGACAGCTTGATACACGCCTTCGCTCGCCGCGAAGAACGCATAACGAACGCCTTTGATGGTTTGCACGGTGAAAGGAACCGTCGCGCCATTGTGGCTGATCGAGCTGAGTTCGTTGCTCACTGAACTGAGTGGCAACATCGCTTGCAGGTTGCGCGCACCCGCGCCGACATCAATGTTGAAGCTCAGCGTGTTGCCGTTCCATGCGATGTCGTGGAACGAAGAAGCATTGCGACCGTCGAGCCAGGTCAGCGCCTGCAGCGCGCTGATAACCGGCACATTGCGCGTCACGCCCGCGCTGATTACGGCATCGGAGAACGTGGATTCCTGGTAGTCGTCGTGAGTGCCGAAGAATCCGTAGTAGCCCTCGGGGCCGACCGCGCGATCGATCATGGTGTTGATGGCCGCCGGATAGCCGAGCGGCGTTTCGTTCACCAGGTGCGACACGCCTTGATAGACGTCGATGACCGTGCCGTCGAGATCGGCGAAGCGCATCGGAATACCGGAACCGGTGAACAGGCCCGGCGTCAGCGTTCGGCCGTTCCAGCTCAGCGGCCAATAGTAATAGTCCATGCTGAAGCGCATGCCATGAGCGAGCTCGACCTTCGCCTGCGTGAGCCAGTCGCTCCAGATGATGCAGTGATAGCGATGCGTCTGCTGCGGCGGAACGTTCGGGAAGGCGTTCGCGAACGCCGTCAGGTCGGTGTTGTAGTTGTCGTTCAACTGGGCGAACGAATCGAAGTTGCGGCAGCTGAGACCATCGACTTGATTGCGTGCATGCACGCCGAGCTCGAAGCCTTGTGCGATGTAATTTGCCGCTTCTGCTTGAGAGAGATCGATGTTCGCGTACGCCCACGACGTCGCGCGCAGGCATTCCCAATCGGCTACCGAGCATCCGGCGGGGCTGGCTGCGATGAACTTGTTGTATGTCTGGCGCGTGCCGCCGACTTCAGTGGCGTGATCGTCGAGTGCGTGGATGATCGCGGCCTTGGCGCCGTTCGGCAGATACCAGAATCGCGGCAGCGGCTTCTCGCTCAGCGTCACCTGCGTGATGAGGTTCGCCAGCAGGCGCTGCTGCTCGTCCGCCTGGGGAATGGCGACTTTGTCGAGATCGATGTAATTGGGATAGAACAAATCATTGGTGCGCACCGGCGCGACGCCGTCGCTGTCTCGTCCCACCCATTCCGGATTGCCCTGGTGCGTGTAGACCACGGAGCGCGCCAGATCGTAGGTGAACGCAACCGCATACCCGCTGCCGACCTGTCGCAATGTCACCGCGGGACTCGCAGTGACCGTGTTTGCATTCGAATACAACGTTGCAATGCTGATTGCGCCGTTGAGTTCATAGCGATCCGCGACGCCGTGATACTGAATCGTCTCGGCGACGATGCCGCGGCCTGGGCCGTTCTGCGCGATCTTGAGATAGCCCTCGCTCAACGTCGAGCTTTGATCCGTGAGACCGAGCAGGTTCGCAAGCTTCTTGTCCGGACGCATGGCGATCAGGTTGCCGCCGTCGTCGACCCAATCCGTGAGCGTCGCGACCTGAGCTGTCGTGAGCGCGACTTCGCCGAGCACTACGGTGTCGTGCTGATCCAGCAATGCACGCGACAAGTTTGTGACATCGGCCGTCGTGAATGCGTTCAAGCCTTCGGCGCGCAGGATCTCAGCGTAGTACTGAGTGAAGTTGTTGGTTGCCGAGGTCAGCAGCAGCAACGGTGCATCGGTGGTCGTGGTGGCACGCGTCTCGAAGACCACGTCGACCCAGTAGTTCGTCGATTGCCACGAAGCGTTGGGGAACGTGCCGGCGGGACCGTAGGCAAACACACCATTACCGCCACTCGCGTCGTTAGCGGGTGCTTGCAGCGGCGGATTGTCGATGCTCGCTGCGAAGTAGTTGTTGTCCGCTGCGTAGTGCCCGGCGGGTGCGTGATACGAAGCGACATACACCGTGTTCGCGTTGATCGCCACCGGTGTGGCGAAGTTCACCTGTTGCCAACCTGAACCGGTTTCGTCGACGAACGTGGCGCTGGCGAGCTGGGTGCCGCTACCCGTCCACAAGTGCGCGACGTGTGTGCCGACATTGTCGACGCCTTTGAAGAATCGAATGCCGGTGATGACGCCGTTCACTTCCGCAGTGAACTTCACGCCGATCTCTACTGCATTCGAATCGGCTGCGGCAGCCGTGCCAGGCGTTGCAGCGTCGTTCCATAGCGACGCCGCCAACGCCGAGCATGAACAGCTCAACGACAGAGCAAGAGCAAAGAGGGATTTGCGCATTCCATGTGATCCTTGTGATCCGTGGGAGACGCTGCGACGAGAGGGGGCGTGCAGCGGGGCGCGAGTATGAGCGACGCTTTCCTGGCGATGCAAACAACAGTACATTGCTCGCGCTCGAGACGGCGGAGGTCGGCATGGAAGGATGGGGTCTTCGAAAGTTACAGCGAAGCGCAGTGGTCACTGTGCTGGCGATGGTACTGCTGGGTGGATGCGGCGACTCGCAAACTCCAGTCGGCGCATCGCACGTTCATGCGAACGGCCTGCGGCTGATCGTCTCGGAAGATTTTAAAGTCACGACCACGCCGAGTGGCTTCTGGGTCGAAACGGTGCACGTCACTCGCAGTCCGATCGAAGTTTCCATCGCGCTGCTGACGACGCGGCCCAAGTCCGTCGGCTATCGATTCCGCTACCTGGGCTCCGGGCGCATCCTGTGGTACTCCGTCACCCACGAACAGGAAGGCGGGTCGGGCGGCGTCGATTACACGGTGGTCGCATTCGAGCACGTTGGCGAGCACTGGATCGCGTATCGGCAAGTGAGGCAAAGCGAAGCGCAGCCGGTCTTCGAGCTGTGGCAGATCGCCTCTGGCCTGCGGTATGTTCCTTCGGATGTCACATAACCGCTGTTCGTCAGACTTTGCCGCGAAACGCCTTCACCGCTGCCTTCAGGGTGTCATCCTTCTCATTTTCGCGGCTGATTAGAGAGTCTAGTGCTTCATGCGTCACGATGTGCGGGCTCGCGCGCAGCGCCTTGAAGAAGGCGTGTTGATCCAGGTTTCCCAAGAGCTTTTTTCGCAGCGTGGCCAGGGCCTCGGCGGAGCAAAATCGAACCGTGATGCCCAGCTCGGTCTCCAAGCGACGGAGTCGCTCGGCGAGCGAAGGCGCGGCTGCCGGTCCGACGATGAGGAGGTCCGTCACGCGAGGCAATATCGTGACCGACGAGCTGATTTGCACGCAGTACTCTTTCAAAGCGCGTTCGTCACTGGTGGTCAGCTGATAGGCATCGGTGCTCGTCTTCGCGTCGATCAATAGCACGCCGGTATCGGAGGGCCGATCCGGAATGCAGAGCAGATCGATCGTTCTCTCGCCCGGAGCGGCGCCGAGCACTCGAAATCCGAACGACTGCATCAACAGCGACAGTTGAATTTCGAACTGCCGGTCGATGGCCCGCGGCTCGTATTTGCCGCTGGCATACTGATCCCGCCAGGCCAACGACGTGAGCTCGTGGGTGTCGACATCAAAATAGCCCGCGGGGGCCTTGCCGACCGTGCGCCGGTTATGTTTTATGGAGTACGCCAGGCATAAGACGTCGAAACAGTCCCGGGTCAATGACCATTTGAGGGCCCATTCGATACTTTCATCGGGCGCCGTGCTCAACGTTTGCAGCAGATAATTCACACGCTCGTGAATCGTGGATTCAAGCTCCGCGGTTAGCGCGTTACGTTCGCCGCCATGGTGCAGCAGGCACAGCACGTAGCTTCCCCACAAGCAAAAGAAGAAGGAATAGGTGTATTGGAGCGCGCGGTCGAGCGGGCTTTCCTCCGTCTGTGGGATGAGCGGCTCGATCTCGTTGAGCAGCTCGATGTCGATGCCGGGGGTGGGTGCTTTTGAGCCTAAGCCGATCTTGCGAATGATGTTTTCAGCGATCGCGGAGTAGTGGTTGGTGACCACGAAGAGTGCGAGAGCGACGGCTTCGTCGCCTCGAAGCGGGCGGTCTTCCTCATCACTGGTGATTGCGATCTCGTGGTTCTGCCATTGCTGGCGGTCGCACCGGAGTATCCACACCCATGCTTTGACCGCAGCTCCGGCGATTTCCTCGAGCTCCCGCGCGGAAGCCCGCTTGTAGAGATCGTTGCCGGGCGATAACGCTGCGATGGTCCCCAGGTCGCCGCTTTCGAAAGCGTTTCTTATGTGCTTCAGCGTGAGTCGATTGGCCATTCAGTATTGTCGGCACGAAACGTCATTTTCGCAAGATCAAGTGCTGCGCCAGGGCCGTTGCTCCCCGTAGAATCGCGCTCCCTCGAGTTCGCTCCGCTCACGTCGAAATATATGCAGTCAGCAAATCTGTCCGCGGCCGATCGCCGCACGCTCATCCTTGCTTCCCTGGGCGGGGCGCTGGAGTTCTACGACTTCATCATTTTCGTGTTCTTCGCGACCACGATCGGCGCCTTGTTCTTTCCGCCCGACATACCGGACTGGCTGCGGCAGCTGCAGACGTTCGGCATTTTCGCGGCGGGCTATCTGGCTCGGCCGATCGGCGGCGTGTTGATGGCGCACTTTGGCGATCGCATCGGCCGCAAGCAGATGTTCATGCTGAGCGTGCTGCTGATGGCCGTGCCGACATTGCTGATCGGCGCGTTGCCGACGTATGCGTCGCTGGGGCTGGCGGCGCCGGTGCTGTTGCTTGCCTTGCGAATCCTGCAAGGCGCGGCGGTGGGCGGTGAAGTGCCGGGTGCATGGGTGTTCGTTTCCGAGCACGTGCCCGACAGCCGCGTCGGACTCGCGTGCGGCACGCTCAGCGCCGGCCTCACTGTTGGCATTCTGCTCGGCTCGCTGGTCGCCGGCACGGTGCATGCGATCTGGACGACGGAGCAAGTGCTCGCGGGTTACTGGCGCGTGCCATTTATTCTAGGCGGTTTGTTTGGATTGCTGGCGCTGTGGCTGCGACGTTATTTGCACGAAACGCCGGTGTTCAAGGATTTGCAGCAGCGTCGGGCGCTGGTGTCGGGACTGCCGATCCGGCAAGTGCTCGCGGGGCATGGCGCGAGCGTGCTGCGCTCGATGGTGTTCAGTTGGTTTCTCACCGCCGGCATCGTGATCGTCATCCTGATGACGCCGACGCTGGCGCAAACGGCGGGCGGCATTCCCGTGGCGAAAGCTTTGCACGCGAATTCCTGGGCAACGCTGGGCTTCGCGATCAGTTGTGTTTTGTTCGGCCTGGCATCGGATCGTTTCGGCGTGCGCCGGGTGCTCATCACGGGCGCCGTGCTGATGTTTGCGGCGGCGTTGCTGTTGTTCAGCGTGATGACGGGTGCGCCCGAGCGTTTCACTGCTGCTTATATTCTCGCGGGCACGAGTGTCGGCGTCGTCGGCATCGTGCCCGTGCTGATGGTGAGAGCATTCCCCGCGGAGATTCGCTACTCCGGCATCTCGTTCTCCTACAACGTTGCGTATGCGTTCTCCGGCGGACTGACGCCGTTGGCCGTCACCTTGTGGATGCGATCCGACGCGCAAGCGCCGGCCTACTACATTGGCGTGGTCGTGCTGATAACGGTAGTGACAGTGGCCACTCAGTCGATGACCAGCAAGTTCACGACGCACGCTTCCGCGCGCTGACGGCAGCGTCGGCGCTGCCTTCTTCTTCGGCGATCGCTGCGATCACGCTGGCGTCGGCGGACATGCGTGCGAAGAAGCGCGCCACGTTGTCGAGCCCGCGCGAATCGATTTTCAGTTTCATCGTCCAGCGCAGCAGCACGAACAGATAGGGATCGGCCACCGATCTATCGTCGACGAGCCAGTCCCGACCTTGCAGGCGAGCATCTAGCCGTTCGAGATATTCGCGCACATGCGTGCGCGCGGTGTCGACGATTGCCGGGGCCTGCGAGGCGTCCGGGTGGAAGCGGCCGGGCTTGAAGATCGGTTTGAATGCCGCGTGGACATCGGAGTTGAGAAATGCGAGCCAGCGCAGGACTTCCGCGCGTCCATGCAAGGAGCCGTCGCCGAACAGACGCGCGTGTGGATGACGTTCGCTCAGGTAATAGAGAATCGCCGCGTTCTGACTCAGCACGAAATCGCCGTCGACCAGCAACGGCACCGCGCCGTTCGGATTCAGGGCGAGAAATTCCGGTGATTTGGTCGCTGGCAGATCCAGCCGGACCGTCTGGTAAGGTGCGCCGATCCATTCGAGCACGATGTGCGTGGCCAGCGAGCACGCGCCGGGAAAGTAATAGAGCTTCATGATGTCTCCTGCCGTGAGCACCGGCTCCGGAGCGAATTCCGGAACCGGCTGTTGCGGATGATTTCGACTGAGTGACTTCGCTCTGAATTAGCGGGCTGCCGCGGATGCTGTGGCCGGCTTGCCGGGCGGCCGCACCGAAGCCGGATCTTTGATCCAATCTTCGAAGTGCGTGGCTCCGATGCGCGCGTTCGAACCGGGAACGAGACTCTGGTCGTTGAGTTCGGCGCCGAAATAGCGCGCGTGAGAGTCCGTTATCACCTCGCGTCGGTCGCCGCTTGCTTGCAGGACGCGCCGGACCAGATCATCCATTCGATATTTTTCAGGCCCACCGACTTCGACGATGCCGTTGACTGGTGAGCCGAGTGTGACATCGGCGAGCGCGGCGACGACATCAGCGGACACGATGGGTTGGAACATCGCGCCGGGGACGCGAACACTGTTGTCGTCATCGCCGGCTTGAGCGATGCGGACGATGAATTCAAAGAATTGGGTCGAGCGCAGGATCGAATAGGGAACACGCGATTTTTTGATGATGTTCTCCTGCGCCAGCTTGGCTCGAAGATAGCCGCTGTCGCTGACTCGATCCGTGCCGACGACCGACAGCGCGACATGATGCTTCACGCCGGCGCGCGCCTCTGCGGCAAGCAGATTGGTGCCCGATGTCTCGAAGAACTTCAGCACCGCCGCGTCCTCGAACGAGGGCGAATTCGCGACGTCGACGACGACCTGTGCGCCTGCCAGCGCCTGGTCCAGCCCTTCGCCCGTGATCGTGTTGACGCCCGAATCGGGTGACGCCGCGAGTACTTCATGGCCCTTGCCGCGCAGGATGCTCACCAGTTTGGAACCGATGAGGCCGCTGCCACCAATGACGACGATCTTCATGTCCGTTGCTCCTCGAGTTGGGTCGAAAGATTCGCGAGCAGCCTGATCGTGTGAGCAAACGATTTCTTGGCGAACCCTGTGGGGACTTGGACGCGAGCGACGCCGGCCCGCTGTAAAGGCCCGCGCGTGCTCGGATTCACACGCCTTTACGCCGCTTAACTAGGGTCGGGACGCGCCGAAGTGGGACAGTAGTCGCACCGGATCCAAGAGGGGGCAGCGCACATGATTACCAGCAAAGACGGGACGCAGCTTTATTACAAGGACTGGGGCCGGGGCCCGGTCGTCACGTTCTCGCACGGTTGGCCGCTCAACGCCGATGCTTGGGACGGGCAGATGGAATTTCTCGTGCAACACGGTTTTCGTGTAGTCGCGCACGACCGGCGAGGCCATGGCCGCTCCGAGCAGGCGTCCTCGAACAACGACATGAACGGTTACGCCGATGATCTCGCGGCCGTCATCGAGACGCTCGATCTCAAGAATGTCACGCTCGTCGGGCATTCCACCGGCGGGGGCGAAGTGGTGCGCTATATCGCGCGTCATGGAACCAAGCGCGTGTCCAAGGTCGTGCTGATCGGCGCGGTGCCGCCGATCGTGCTCAAAACTCCAGCGAATCCCGAGGGGTTGCCGCTCGAAGTGTTCGATGGCTTGCGTGCAGCGGTGCTGAAAGATCGCTCGCAGTTCTTCAAAGAGTTCGCGATCCCGTTCTACGGCGCCAATCGGCAGGGTGCGAAAGTCTCGCAGGGCACGCTCGATCAGTTCTGGCTGTGGAGCATGCAGGCGGGACTGAAGAACGTTTACGAATGCATCAAGGCGTTCTCGGAGACCGATTTCACCGAGGACCTGAAAAAGATCGACGTGCCCACACTGGTGATGCACGGTGAAGACGATCAGATCGTGCCGGTGCACGACTCGGCGCGGAAGTCCTCCAAGATCATCCAGGGTGCGCAAGCCATCTACTACCCGGCGGCGCCTCATGGCCTGACAGTCACGCATCAGGATCAGTTGAACGCGGATCTGCTGGCGTTTCTTCGTAGCTGAGCAAGGGAGTTGGCCATGGATACATCGACATCTTCATTCGCGCTCACCGGAGTCGTTCCCTCCGTGTGCGACGCTGAAGCCGGTCAGGAATACCGCACGGTGCGGAAACTGCGCTCGGTCATGACGGAACTCTGTACGGCTATCAGAAGCGCGCTCGACGATGAGCGAGTCACCGCGGAGGACAGCCTGCGACGAGCCAGCGAAATTCTGCGCGACATCGGCACGACCGATGTGGCGACGACGGAGCAGGTGCGCGGCGGCTTGTCGCCCTGGCAGATTCGCAAAGTCACGTGCCACGTCGAGGCGCATCTGGATCGGCCGATCAGAAACGAGGATCTCGCCACCCTGGTGCGGTTGAATCCCTCGCACTTCGGGCGCGCGTTTCGGAACAGCTTCGGCGAGCCGCCGCACGAGTATGTGATTCGTCGGCGAGTCGAACGCGCTCAGGGGCTCATGCTATCGACGCGTGCCTCCCTCAGTGACATCGCGCTCGACTGCGGTCTCGCCGATCAATCGCACCTGACGCGGCTGTTTCGCAGAATCGTGGGTGAGAGTCCGAGAGCCTGGCGTCGCGCACGTCTGAGTGCGCCGGTGGAGACGGATTAGAGTCTCCCTGCCAGCCACAGTGCCACGTTGAGCACGTAGCGATGGACCGATGCCATCGCTCGCGGTGTGTGCGGTAATTCGTAGCCGGGAGCTTCGGTGACGAAATCGGGGCAGCCACGGGCCGGGTCCCAGTTGTAGTCGGCGAAGTGATGAAACGTCGACTCGGCGATTGCAGGCCCTTCCGTCTGCGAACGTTCGAAAGCCACGGCGATATTGAATTGCGTGCCGCTGGCGAGGCTCTTTCCGGTTGCGATCACTCTGGCGTGCGGATCCGACGGTGGAGCAATGACTGCCCCTTCATGTGGATGTGAAGGGAGCCAGGCGACATCACGCATGACGGGATGCGCGGGCAGCGTGGACGCAACGGGCTGGAAATCGCCATTTGCGCCGGAGTGGAAATTGGGCCACTGAATGTAGGGCGTGCCGAGATCGTCGTTCGGCGGCAACGGATCGAGCGCGTTGTGCGAGCGAAAGACGTGAGCAGCGCCCACCGAACCCAGCTCGCATATGGAGCACCCCAAATCCATGTGGTCGCGGGTAATCATGACGCCGCCGCCCCGAGCCCGAAACCGCAGGATGCCCGCTCGATCTTCATCGGTGAGACCTTCGCCCACGTCGACCGCGAACAGCCACAACTCGTCGTACTTCGAACCATCGAGCGAGGACAGGACCGGATCCGGCGCGCCCACCTGGGCGCGATCCCTCGCTGTAACGTTGAACAGCGGGCCGCCGTCGCTCGCCCGCAGCGAGCCCAGATATTCCTGCAACATCGAGAAGCGACCGATGTGCCAGTCGTTCGGCGTGGGTTCGATGGTGGTTTGCAGGAGGATGCGGATCGGCTGAGTCACGGCGCCTTCTCCTTCCATACGGCGCAGTAATCGTAACAGACGCGCAGTTGCTGTATCACCGTCAGGATTTGATCGGCCGACAGCACCACGACGGAGTCTGGCGATTGTTCAATGACCGCGCGGCCCTCCGGCGTGGTGTACACCTTGGGATACATCGTCCGATCAGTCTCGTCGCTCATGAAACACCTCCGGCACGCGATTGCGTGCCGTGATGTTTCATCGAGCGGGTCGGGAAGGATTGACCAATCGCTGCGGAAGTTGGACTCGATGGTCGCGGACTACTGCTCCTCGACCTTGCCCTCACCCTGGACCTGCACCTCGCCCGGATTGTCGAGCACGAACATGACCACGCGGCGATTCAGTGCACGGCCGGCGTCGGTGTCGTTACCTTCGAGCGGCTGACTCTCGCCATAACCGCGAGCCGTCAGCTGGCCGCCGGGTACGCCTTGATCCATCAGGTAGATCCGCACTGAATCGGCGCGCTGTTGCGACAACTTCAGGTTGTATGGATCCGAGCCCGAGCTGTCGGTGTGTCCCTGCAGCTCGATCTTCAGGCGTGGATATTTCCTGAGGTCGACAGCCACGGCCGATAGCACTTGCTGAGAATCCGGCGTCAGTCGCGCCGAGTTGTACTCGAACGTCACACCTTCGAGTGTGATCGAGCCTTTGCGCGTGCAACCGTAGGCGTCGACGGCAACACCCGGCGGCGTGTCGGGACACTTATCTATGTTATCCAGCACGCCATCCTGATCCCCATCTCCCGGCGGCGGTGGCGGTGGCGGCGGAGCTGGCGGGGGTTCCGGAGCGGGCGGCGGCGTTTGCACCGGCTTCGCCGGTGGCGCGCCATAAGAAAACTGGAAACCGAGCAGGCCGAGATAATCGCGGTACACGCCGGGCGCGCCATCCTCGTCCCAGCGCACTTTCAACTCCGGGCGCAGCGCGAAGCTCTTCGAGCCGTCGGCGCTTTCCCAGGTCTTGATGAACAAGCCCGCGCCGACTTGAGTCATGAAGTTGGTCGCGTCACCGATCGGCCCGCGATCGTTCTGCGCGAAGCCGAGGCCCACGCTCAGAAAGGGTTCGACAGCGCCGCCGCGATTCATCACGCCAAGAAAATCCACTGAAGCGCCGTATAAGCTCAAGTCGTTACGGCCGGGACCGCCGCCGATCTGCGAGCCGTTGAGGCCCAGCTCGATGTTCAAGCCGTTGTTGATGTGCTTGCCGATCGCCAGGCCGTACAACCAGTCCTTGTCCTGCACCGGCCGGTCGTTGTCGACCGAGATGCCGCCGATCTGCGGTGTGAGATAACGGTGGCCCACATCGTCCGATGCAGCGATTCCTGGCACGACGACGATGAGCGCCGGTGCAGCCACTCGCAGCACGCGTGCGATGTGAATGCGTAATCCGTGTAACACCTTCATATAAATTCCCTTGTTTGTTTGGACAGTGCCTCGCAGGCGTCGTCATTAGGAGTCACCTTAGTCTCATGCCTGCGTGCCACAAGCTCTGAGAGTCGAAGTACCGGATTACGGTACCCTCGGCACCGCGGGGCAGAGCTATGCGGGTGAAATGACAATGGGGAAGCAGCGGTGAATGAAACAAAGCTGTTGTTGGAAACACTGAAGCGCACCCTGCGGTCGCGTGGGGTGACTTATCACAAGCTGGGGCGGGCGCTGGGTTTGAGCGAATCGTCCGTGAAGCGGTTGTTCTCGGATGAATCTTTTACATTGGCGCGGCTGGAGCGTGTCTGCGCCGTGCTTGATATGACAGTTGCCGATCTGGTGCGCATGACCGTGGAGACACGCGGAGAGAAGACATACCACCTGACGTTGGAGCAGGAGCGAATACTGGCGAGCGACGCGGTGCTGCTAGCATTGTTTTATCTGCTGCTCAATGGCCGCACGATCGAAGCGGCGGAGCGGCGGCTCGGAATCAATTCGCGAGCCATGCGTGTGCTGCTCAATCGTCTCGCCGATGCGCGGTTGGCAGAGGTCGACGCGAAGCGCAGAGTGCGCTTGCATGCGCGGTTGCCAATCGCGTGGCGGCCGGACGGTCCGGTGCGAAAGTTATATGAGCGCCAGGTGCGGGCGGAATTCCTGCAAGGTCCGTTCACTGGCGCCAGCGAAGCGCTGTCGTTTCATTCCGCCGAGCTGTCGCCGGCGTCGGTGCGCATCCTGCTGCGAAAGATCGACAAGCTGGCCGCCGATTTCGCCGACCTCGCGGCGCTCGACATTCGCCTGCCGGTGCGGGACAAGAGCAGCGTGGCGCTGCTGCTCGCCTGTCGTCCGTGGGTGTTTTCCATGTTCTCGGCGTATCGGGCCAAGGCCGCGGCTTGAGTCGGTGTCGTCATCACGTGCACTCAAACGACGCAGGCTCGCGTCACGATGTATTAAGGCGGTGCACGCAGTTCCAGAGCGGCGCTACAACACGCCGCGGATTCCATCACGCACGATATTTGCACTGGTTCAGTCATTCGTTGGCCGCAGAACCAAGGTGTAAACATGGCCACTTCGCTGGTGTCGGTGGAACCGCCGTATGAAGACGAGCGCACGGGCCTGACCAAGGAGGCCTTCAAGCACGCATTCCTGGACAACCTGCTGTACTCGCAGGGAAAGTTCCCGGCGCTCGCGACCCGCAACGACTATTACCAGGCATTGGCCTACGCCGTGCGGGATCGTTTGTTACAGCGCTGGATCAGCACCGCCGCGGCTTACACCAAGCAGGGCTCGCGCACGGTCGCGTATTTCTCGGCCGAGTTCCTGATGGGGCCGCACCTGGGCAACAACCTCATCAATCTCGGCATCCATGACGAGGTGCGCCAGGCCATCACCGAGCTGGGCCTGGATTTCGATGCCTTGCTGGCGGAAGAGGATGAGCCCGGCCTGGGCAACGGCGGCCTGGGTCGACTCGCGGCGTGCTTCATCGATTCGATGGCGACGCTGGAGATTCCCTCGCTCGGCTATGGCATCCGCTACGAGTTCGGCATCTTTCATCAAGAGATCGTCGACGGCTGGCAGATGGAGCGCACCGACAAGTGGCTGCGCTTCGGCAATCCCTGGGAAGTCCTGCGACCCGAGTGGGCGGTGGAAGTTCGGCTCGGCGGCTACACCGAGCAATATCACGACGAGCAGTCGCGCCTGCGCATCCGTTGGGTGCCGAACAAAGTTGTCGTCGGCGTGCCGTACGACACGCCCATCCTCGGCTATAGAAACAACACCGCCAATACGCTGCGACTGTGGAAGGCGGAAGCGCCGGAGTCGTTCGACTTCTCCATCTTCAATCGCGGCGACTACGGCGGCGCCGTGCGCCAGAAGGTCTGGTCGGAAACCTTGAGCAAGGTGCTGTACCCGAACGACGAGCAGATCCAGGGCAAGGAGCTGCGGCTGGAACAGCAATATTTCTTCGTCTCCTGTTCCCTGCAGGACATGCTGCGGATCATGCGCGTGCAAAAGCTGCCGCTGGAACGTTTCCATGAAAAGTTCGCCGTGCAGCTCAACGACACGCATCCTGCGATCGCGGTGGCCGAGCTGATGCGATTACTGGTGGACGATCATGTCATGCCGTGGGATCAGGCGTGGGCCATCACGTGCCGGACGTTTGCATACACCAACCATACATTGCTGCCGGAGGCGCTGGAATGCTGGCCGCTGGAGCTGTTCAAGCGCGTGCTGCCGAGGCACCTGGATATCATTTATGAGATCAACGCGCGCTTTCTGGACGAAGTGCGCATCCGATTCTATGGTGACGAAGCACGCCTGGCGCGATTGTCATTGATCGATGAGAACGGCGAGCGCTACGTGCGCATGGCGCACCTCGCTTGCGTCGGCAGCCACACGATCAACGGCGTGGCGGAGCTGCATTCGGAGCTGCTCAAGCAGGATGTGCTCAAGGATTTCCATGAGATGTGGCCATGGCGCTTCACCAACAAGACTAACGGCGTCACGCCGCGACGCTGGATGGCGCTCAGCAATCGACGCCTGTCGAGCCTGGTCACCGAGGCGATCGGCGAATCCTGGATCAAGAATCTGGACGAGCTGCGCCGACTGGAGCCGCTGGCCGACGATGCGTCGTTCCGGGCTCGCTGGCGCGCCACCAAACACGCCAACAAAGCTGATCTCGCGACGTTCGTGAAGGACCGCACTGGCATCCTGATCGATCCGGAGTCGCTGTTCGATGTGCAGGTCAAACGCATCCACGAATACAAGCGCCAGCACTTGAACATCCTGCACGTGATTGCGCTGTATCACCGGCTGCGCAGCGACGTGCACGCGGACCTGCAGCCGCGCACTTTCATCTTCGGCG